>JAEZIH010000260.1 GCA_023416055.1 Pseudomonadota bacterium
GTCTGGCCGCGGAAGCGCTCGATGATCGAGCGCACGTAGGGGCGGACCTGCGGACCGGTCAGCAAGACCGCCGTCTCGCCGGCCATGGCGGCGCGCTCGAACACGTCGCGGACGGCGCGGATGAAGTCCTGCAGACGCGACGGGGCCATGGCCAGCTGCTTGTCCTCGCCCTGGCCGACGAGGCTGTCGGCGAAGGCCTGCTCCCACTCCGGCGACAGGGTGACGATCGGCAGGGCCCCGTCGTCGCCCTTGTGCTGCCAGCACAGCTGACGCGACAGGCGGGCGCGGACGTGCTCGACAAGGGTGGTGACCGAGCTGGTGTGGGGCGCCGCCTCGGCCAGGCCCTCCAGGATTGCGCCGAGGTCGCGGATCGACACCTTCTCGCGCAGCAGCGACTGGAGCACCCTTTGCAGGGTGGTGACGGTGACCACCGACGGGATCAGTTCGTCGACCAGCTTCTTCTCTTCCGGGCCCAGCTCCTTCAGCAGCTTCTGCACCTCGGCGTAGGAGAGCAGCTCGGCCATGTTCTCCTTGAGGATCTCGGTCAGGTGGGTGGTCAGCACCGTCGACGGATCGACGATGGTGTAGCCGCGGAAGGTGGCCTCCTCTCGCAGGCTTTCGTCGATCCAGGTGGCGGGCAGGCCGAAGGCCGGCTCGCGGGTGTGTTCGCCGGGCAGTTCGACCTGGCGACCGGCCGGATCCATGGCCATCAGGCAGCCGAGACGGACCTCGCCTGAACCCGCCTCCATCTCCTTGATGCGGATGGCGTAGCCCTGGGTGCCCAGGCGCATGTTGTCGAGAATGCGCACTGACGGCATGACGAAGCCGTACTCCTGGGCCAGCGAGCGGCGCAGGGCGCGGACCTGGTCGGTCAGGCGGCGGCCCTCGAGGTCGTTGATCAGCGACAGCAGGGAATAGCCCAGCTCGATCTTGACCTCATCGATGGTCAGGGCGGTGCCGATCGGCTCCTCGACGTCTTCCTTGGGGCTGGCGGCGGCGGCCGACAGCTCGGCCTCAGTGGGCTTGGGCTTGAGCCTCTGCCGGCCCTGGCGCCAGGCCATGACCCCCGTGCCGATGGCCAGGGCGGCGAACGGCAGCAGGGGCATGCCGGGGATCAGGCCGATCAGGCCCGCCGCGGCCGATACGACGCCCAGGCTGACGGGGTTGGTGGCCAGCTGGCTGACCAGGGCCTTGTCGGCCGAGCCCTCGACCCCCGCCTTCGACACCAGGAAGCCGGCGGCGATGGAGATGATGATCGCCGGCACCTGGGTGACCAGGCCGTCGCCGACGGTCAGCGACAGATAGCTGTTGGCCGCCTCGCCGACCGGCAGGCCATGCTGGATGCTGCCGATCAGGATGCCGCCGATGGCGTTGATGAAGACGATGATCAGGCCTGCGACGGCGTCGCCGCGGACGAATTTCGAGGCGCCGTCCATGGCCCCGAAGAAGGTCGATTCCTGCTCCAGTTCCTTGCGGCGGCGCTTGGCCCCCTCCTCGTCGATCAGGCCCGAGGACAGGTCGGCGTCGATGGCCATCTGCTTGCCGGGCATGGAGTCGAGGGTGAAGCGCGCCGAGACTTCGGCGATCCGGGTCGAGCCCTTGGTGATGACGACGAAGTTCACCACCAGGATGATGGCGAAGATGATGATGCCGATGATGAAGCTGCCGCCCATCATCAGGCTGCCGAAGGCCTGGATGATCTGGCCAGCCCCGCCCGATCCCTCGTGCCCGTGGGTCAGCACCAGCCGCGTCGAGGCCAGGTTGAGGCCGAGGCGGAACAGGGTCGAGACCAGCAGGACGGTGGGGAAGATGGCGAAGTCCAGAGGCTTCTTCATCATCACCGCGGTCATCAGGATCAGCACGCTGGAGACCAGCGACAGCGCCAGCAGCACATCCATCAGGAAGGCCGGGATCGGCAGGATCAGCAGCAGGATGACGCCGATCACGCCGGCCGCGAGACCGACCTCGCCGCGCGCGACCCAACCCATGATGTCGCGCCCGGTCGGACGCGCCATGCCGTCCTTCATCAGGGAGGCGGAGGCGTCGGTCATGCCGCGTCGCCGCGCCCGAAGGCGGTCAGGGCCCGCCGGACCGCCTCGGCGATGGCCGCCTCGTTGGCCGCGTCGGACGCGGACCGGGCGCCGTGGTGGTAGGCGGCTACGATCACCGGCTCGCCCGAGGGCGGATACAGCACGCCGATGTCGTTGGTGGGCCCGTAACCGCCGGTGCCGGTCTTGTGGGCGACCGTCCAGCCTGCCGGAACCCCGGCCTTGATGCGCGCCGCGCCGGTGGGGGAATCGGTCATCCACCGCAGCAGCAAGCCCTTCGATTCCGCCGACAGCGGCGTGGCCGGATCGACGAACAGGCGATGCAGGTTGGCGGCCGACTGCAGCGGCTGGATGGTGTCCTTGTCGCCATCCAGACGGTTCATCTCGGGCTCGAAGCGGTCGACGCGCGTGGTCTGGTCGCCGATCGAACGGTAGAACTGCTGCATCGCGCCGAGGCCGCCCAGCGCCTTGAGCAGCAGGTTGGCGGCCGGATTGTCGCTGACCTCGACGGTCGCCTTCATCAGCTGCTCGACGGTCAGGGAGGAACCCACCGCCGGCTCGGTGACCGGGGCGTGGCTGATCATGTCGGCGGCGGTGATCGGGATGGCGCGATCCAGCCGCTCCTCGCCCGCCTGCACCCGCAGCAGGGTGGCGGCGGCGAGATAGGCCTTGAAGGTCGAGCAGTAGACGAACCGCTCCTGCGCCCGCCAGACCAGCCGGCGGCCGGAGGCGAGGTCGTGGGCCGCGAAGCCGAGGCGGCCGCCCTCGCTCTCCAGGTCGCCGAGTTCGATCTCTTCCAGCGCAACCGGCGTCTGCGCGATCTCGGTGGCGGGCGACGACTCGGCGCCGCAGCCGACCAGCGGCAGGGCGGCGAGGCCGGCGAGGACGCTTCTGCGGTCCGTGCGCGGGCTCATGGTCAGGCGACCGCGTAGCCGCTGGCGGCGACGCCCGACTGCGGGGCCGGGATGGCGGTCCCCTCCTCGGCGTATTCGTTCAGCTTGTTGCGCAGGGTGCGGATCGAGATGCCCAGGATGTTGGCCGCGTGGGTGCGGTTACCGAGGCAGTGCGACAGGGTGTCGAGGATAAGGGTCTTCTCCATCTGCGCCACCGTCTGGCCGACATGGGCGCGGGTGACGGCGTCGGCGACGTGGGCGGCGCGGCCCGCCACGCCGGCGTCCGGCGAGGCGGCGGCCGGCGAACCGGCGCCCAGC
>JAEZIH010000004.1 GCA_023416055.1 Pseudomonadota bacterium
CGGCGTCCATGCTGCCGTCGGGGATCTCGCACGGGCCCGCCGCCGGCAGGACGTTGCAGATCGCCGGCGCGCCGCTGGCGGTCAGCTCGCCCAGGTCGCCCGGACGGTAGCCGCCTTCCAGCTCGACCCGCCAGTTCGGCGTGAACCGGTAGCCCAGACGGGCGAAGCCCGCCCAGTCGTCATCGATCTCGAACTCGTCAATGCTACGGTTCGTGTCGGCCTCAGCCGTGTGCCAGCCGGCGTCAATCGCGCCGTACCAGCCGTTCGGATCGGCGGACGCAGCGCCGGCTGCGAACAGCCCCGCCATCGCCACACCGGCGAGAAGTCTTACCTTCATGATATCCCTCACACTCAAGGTTGCCCGAATGCCCACGCTTTACACGGGACGCTCCGGAGCCGAACGGCAATGTACGGTTCCGGTTCCTTGTTTTCGCTCGGAATACGGCGACTGTGGCGCCGTTTCAACACATTCAGGCGGGCTGTCTCAACGGAACGCGCCTGCTAGGAGTCCCCCGACAGCTTAAGGAGCGGATTCGATGACGATGCGGTTCGACGGACGGGTGGCGATCGTAACCGGCGCGGGCGGCGGTCTGGGGCGGGAGCACGCCCTGGCCCTGGCCAGGCGCGGCGCCCGGGTGGTGGTCAATGATCTCGGCGGCGCGCGAGACGGTTCGGGGGGATCGGCCACGGCCGCCGAGGCCGTGGTGGCCGAGATCGAGGCCTTCGGCGGCGAAGCGATTGCCAACGCGGCTTCCGTCACAGACTTCGCCGCGGTCCAGGGGATGGTCGACGCCGCCTTGTCCCGCTGGGGCCGTGTCGACATCCTCGTCAACAACGCCGGCGTGTTGCGCGACAAGACTTTCGCCAAGATGGAGCTGGAGGACTTCCGCTTCGTCGTCGACGTGCACCTGATGGGGGCGGTGAACTGCACCAAGGCGGTGTGGGACCATATGCGCGAGGCGAACTACGGCCGCATCGTCATGACCACCTCGTCGTCGGGCCTCTACGGCAATTTCGGCCAGTCCAACTACGGCGCCGCCAAGATGGCCCTCGTCGGCCTGATGCAGACCCTGTCGATCGAAGGCGCCAAGCACGATATCCGGGTCAACTGTCTCGCCCCCACCGCCCACACCCGCATGACGGAGGATCTCGGCGCCCGGCTGCCACTCGAGATGCTCGAACCGGGGCTGGTCACGCCCGGTCTGCTCCATCTGGTCAGCGACGACGCCCCCAGCCGCTGCATCCTCGCCGCCGGCGCCGGAGGCTTCGAGCGGGCCTATGTCACCCTGACCCAGGGCGTCCGCATCGTCGGCGACGACGCGCCCGAGCAGGTCGCCGCCCGCTTCGGCGAGATCTCCGACCGGTCCGGCGAGATCGTGCCCGAGATGGGCGCGGCCCAGGGAATGATCGAGTTGTCGAAAGCGCAGGCGGCGCTAAAGTAAGGTCCGTATTCAAATAAAACGCTCCTCAGGGGAGCGCCGGGGAAAACTCATGCGCGAAGCCGTCATCGTCTCCACCGCCCGCACGCCGATCGGCCGCGCCTATCGCGGGGCCTTCAACGACACCCAGGCCCAGCAGCTGGGCGGTCACGCCATCCGCCATGCGGTGCAGCGCGCCGGGGTCGACCCGGCCGAGATCGAGGACGTGGTCATGGGCGCGGCCCTGCAGCAGGGCTCGACCGGCACCAACATCGGCCGCCAGGCGGCGCTGGCCGGGGGCCTGCCGGCGACCACGGCCGGCATGAGCCTCGATCGCCAGTGCGCCTCCGGCCTGATGGCCATCGCCACGGCGGCGAAGCAGGTCGTCCACGACGGCCAGATCGTCGCCGTCGGCGGCGGGCTGGAGTCGATCTCGCTGGTGCAGAACCAGAACATGAACCTGTTCCGCCTGCAGGACCCCGACCTCAAGGCGCTGCACCCGCACATCTATATGTCGATGCTGGAGACCGCCGAGGTCGTCGCCGAGCGCTACGGGATCAGCCGCGAGGCCCAGGACGAATACGCCCTGCAGTCCCAGCAGCGCACCGCCCAGGCCCAGGCCGAGGGCCGGCTCGACGCCGAGATCGTGCCGATGACCACCACCATGCAGGTCGTCGACAAGGCCACCGGCCAGGCCTCGGCCCGGGAAGTCACCCTGGCGAAGGACGAGGGCAACCGCCCCGACACCACCCTCGAAGGCCTGTCCTCGTTGAAGCCGGTGTTCGGCGGCGGCGAGAAGATCCAGCAGGGCCGCTTCATCACCGCCGGCAACGCCAGCCAGCTGTCCGACGGCGCCTCGGCCTCGGTGATCATGGAGGCGAAGGAGGCCGAGCGCCGCGGCCTGACGCCGCTGGGCGCCTTCCGCGGCATGGCCGTGGCCGGCTGCGAGCCCGACGAGATGGGAATCGGCCCGGTCTTCGCCGTGCCCCGCCTGCTGGAGCGCCACGGCCTCACCGTCGACGACATCGGCATCTGGGAGCTGAACGAGGCCTTCGCCGTCCAGGTCCTCTACTGCCGCGACCGGCTGGGCATTCCCAACGACCGGCTCAACGTCTCGGGCGGGGCCATCTCGATCGGCCACCCCTACGGCATGTCGGGCGCGCGCATGACCGGCCACGTCCTGATCGAGGGCAAGCGCCGCGGCGCGAAGTACGGCGTGGTCACCATGTGCGTCGGCGGCGGCATGGGGGCCGCGGGCCTGATCGAAATCTACTGAGGCCGGGGCGGGGGCCCGTCGCAGCCGCGGGCCTTCCACTCCGCCTCCTTGGCCGCCTGCCAGCGCGCCCGCAGCACGGCGGGCCGCGCCGGGTAGCGGTCGTCGAGGAAACCCGCCTCGACGATCCGGTCGGTGCGGAAGGTGCGGAAGTCCTCGCGCATCTCGCACCAGCCGACCAACAGGCGGGTGGTCTCGCGATAGCCGATCAGGAACGGCCAGATGACCCGCCGCGTCTCGCGTTCCTGCTCGTCGCGGTACAGCAGCTCCAGCTTGCGGCCGGCGTGGATCGAGGCCCGCACCCGGGCCATGTCCAGCGCCTCGTCCCTGCGCGGCTCCCACACCGGCGGACTGGCCACGGCCGGCTCCAGCACCACGGGCCGCAGGCGCTCCGGCACGGTGGCGGCGATCTTGGCAACCAGGTCCCGGGCCCCCCGGGCCAGCGCCGGATCGCCGCGCCCGGCCACCCACTGGGCCCCCAGCACGGCGGCCTCGATCTCGTCCGAGGTCAGCATCAGCGGCGGCAGGTCGAAACCGCCCTCCAGAACATAGCCCAGTCCCGCCTCGCCGCGGATCGGCACCCGCTGTCCGACCAGGGTGGCGATGTCCCGGTAGATGGTCCGCTTGGACGTCTCCAGCTCGGCGGCGATGGCCTCGGCCGTCAGCGGCCGCGACGACCGCCGCAGCACCTGGATGATCTGGAACAGCCGGTCCGCGCGTCTCATCCCGCCAGTCTTGTGTACGCCTGCTGACA
>JAEZIH010000095.1 GCA_023416055.1 Pseudomonadota bacterium
ACTGCAGGCCGCGGTTGGTGTACTTCTTGGCGATGGAGATCACGAGGCGCAGGTTGGCCTCGACCATTTCCTTCTTGGCCTGACGGGCCTCGCGCTCGCCCTTCTGCACCGTCTGGACGATGCGGCGGTAGTCGTCGATCGGCAGACCCGCCTCGGTGGCCACGGCGGCGATGTCGCCGCGGATCTGGGCGATCTGGCCCGACTCGTTCTCGCTGAACTTGGTCCAGCGCACGCCCATCGACTTGACGTCCTCGGCCCAGGTCGGGTCCAGCTCGCGGCCGAAATAGGCCTTGAGGAACTCGGGGCGCGAGATGCCGTAGCTGTCCGCCAGACGCAGCAGCCGGCCTTCCAGCCCCATCAGCCGCTTGTTGATCGCGTAAAGCTGCTCGACCAGCGCCTCGATGCGGTTGTTGTTCAGCTTCATCGTCTTCAGGCGGCCCGAGATGGCTGCCGTCAGGGCGTCGTAGGTCTTCTGGTCCTTGGCGGCTAGGGTCTCGCCCTTCAGGCGGGCCTCGACCAGCTTGTCCTGCAGCTTGCGGAAGGCGCCGAAGTCGGCGGCGATGGCGTCCAGCACCTCCATGACCCCGTCGCGCAGCTCGGCCTCGAGCGCCGAGATCGACATGCCGCCGCCGTCGTCGAAGTCCTCGTCTTCCTCGTCCTCGCCGGAGTCGCCGTCGCGCTGCGACTGGGCCGCCTCCTTGGCCTCGGGCGAGCCGGGCACCGGCTGCTGCGGCTGGTTATGCGGCAGCGACGACGGGTTCAGCACCCCGTAGGTCGCGTCCAGGTCGATGACCTCGCGCAGCAGGATGCGGTTGTTGGCCAGCTCGTCGCGCCAGACCATGATGGCCTCGAAGGTCAGGGCGCTTTCGCACAGACCCGAGATCATCGCGTCGCGGCCGGCCTCGATGCGCTTGGCGATGGCGATTTCGCCCTCGCGGCTGAGCAACTCGACCGAGCCCATCTCGCGCAGATACATCCGCACCGGGTCGTCGGTGCGGTCATAGGCGGCCTTGGCCGGAGTCTCGGCCACGGCGGTCTCGGCGGCCGTAGCCACCTCTCCGCCCTCGGTCTGCGCCTCCTGGGCGTCTTCCTCGGCCTCGACCACGTTGACGCCCATCTCGGACAGCATCGCCAGCGTGTCCTCGATGGCGTCCGGGGTAACTTCCTCGGACGGCAGGACCTTGTTCAGGTCCTCCATCGTCACATAGCCGCGCGCCTTCGCCTGCTTGATGAATTTCTTCACACCGGCGTCGGTGAGGTCGAGCAGCGGACCGTCGCTCTGGGCTTCGGTTTCCTGCGTCTCGGTCTGCGCACTCATTCAGTCTATCTCCGGGAGGCCGGCTGATCAGGCCGTCCGCCAATACAACGTGTGGCGAGGTCGTTTGTTTACGAGCCCGCGCTGTCTTCCCAAATCTCTCCGGTTTTGATCGCACGACGCAGGACGTCGCGCTCGGCCTTCAGCCGGCGAAACGCCTCGTCCTGACCCGGCACGCCACGCGCCGAAGTCAGGGCGTCTTCCAGCGCCGACACGCGAGTGAGCGCGTCGAACGCCTGCGACCAACGGATCCGCGCTTCGCCGAGGGGCTTGTCTGCGGCCAGGAAGGGCGCGCCGGACTTTGCCGCCGCCTTCTCGACCTCGTGCATCAAGACGCCATGACCCGATTGGGCCAGATGGCGGCGGAGGGCCGCTGAGTCAAGGTCTTGTCCCGAAAAGCGCAGACGGACCAGCTCCTGGGCCAGACCGTCGAGGGCGGCGTCGCCGAAGCCGTGGCGGGAGATCGCCTCCAGATGGTCGTCCATGCGCTCGGGGTCGTCGATGGCGCCATGGGCCAGGGCCGCCGCCACGGGTTCGATGGCCCGCGACAGCGACTGCATGGCCTGCGCCCCTTCGGCCGTCTGGCCCAGCTTCGGCGGCGGCCCCGGACGCCAGCGCCCGCCCGGACCCGCCGGGACGTTCGCCGTGGGAGCCCGGCGCGCCGGGAACATGGCGTCGAAACGGTCGAACAGCTCGCGCCGGTACTGCTCGGCCAGGTCCTTGTCCTGCACAGCCGAGGCCGCCTGACGCAGCCGCCCCTTCAGCCCGGCGCGCCGCTCGGGCGTGTCCAGCGGCTCGGCCTCGGCCTCCTTGTGGAACAGGACCTCGGCGAACGGCCGCGTCGCCGCCAGCGCCTGGCGCAGCGCCGGCGCGCCCCGCTCGCGCAGGATGTCGTCGGGATCGGCGCCGCCCTCCAACAGGGCGAAGCGGAACGACCGGCCCGGCTTCAGTTGCGGCAGGGCACGGTCGATGGCGCGATAGGCCGCGCGCCGCCCCGCCGCGTCGCCGTCGAAGCACAGCACCGGCTCGGACGACACGCGCCACAGCCGCTCCATCTGCTCCTCGGTCAGGGCCGTGCCCATCGGCGCCACCGCCGGCACGCCCGCCCGCTGGCAGGCGATCACGTCCATGTAGCCCTCGACCACCACGATGGCCTGGTCGGACTTGCTCTCCGCCCCGAGGATGCGACGAGCCTCGGGCAGGCCGTAGAGAGTGGCCCCCTTGTGGAAGAGCGGGCTCTCCGGCCCGTTCAGATACTTGGCCCGGTCGTCCGGGTTCATCGCCCGGCCGCCGAAGCTGACGATCCGCCCTCGCGCGTCAAGGATGGGGAATATCAGCCGGTCGCGGAAGCGATCGTAGGGGCTGCCGCCCCCTTCGGGCGCGATCAGCAGACCCGCCTCGACCAGCTCTCCCGGCTTGGCCCCGCGCTGCACCAGGGCGTTCTTCAGCCCCTCGCGGTCGTTCGGCGCATAGCCCAGGCCGAACCGCTCCCACTGGTCCTCGGGCAGGCCGCGCTTCTCCAGGTATTCGCGCGCCGCCTTGCCCGGCGAGCGGCGCAGGTTGGCGGCGAACCACTTCTGGGCCAGGTCCATCCAGTCCGACAGGCCCTGCCGCTTCTGCTCCCGCTCGGCCGCCTGCGGGTCCTCGGCCGGCAGGGCCATGCCCGCCTCCCCGGCCAGGCGCTGCACCGCCTCGACGAAGCTCAGCCGCTCCGTCTCCTGCAGGAAGGAGATGATGTCGCCGTGCTTGCCCGAGCTGAAGTCGTGAAAGAAGCCCTTGTCGTCATTGACGAAAAAGCTCGGCGACTTCTCCTTGGTAAAGGGCGACAGGCCGACAAACTCCCGTCCCTGCCGCTTGAGCTTCACCGACCGGCCGATCACGTCGGACGGGCGAAGGCGGGCCTTCAGTTCTTCCAGGAAGCGTTCGTCGAAGCGCACCGAGCCCTTATAGCCTGCGACTCGGGCGCCGGGGCGCATTTACCTCTGGTTAACCACGATGGCCGGATTGCGTCTATAAGTGACTGATTCTCTGCGTAATTTATTGCAACAAGCGGAACGATCCACAGGCCTGTGGATTTCTTGGTTCCCCCCGCCGCGGAAGCTGGCGGCCGCCGGGAGACCGTCCAGAAGGGCGCGGCGCCTCCCGAGAGACTGTCCGTTCGATGTTCATCGCCATCACCCGTCCGGCGGTGGAGCCGCAGGGCCCCGACGCCGTCGCCGTCCCCGGCTCGCCTTCCATCGCCGAGTTGCCGCCCCGGGCCCTCCACGCCCGCCTGCTTGAGAACGCCGCCCTGCGCCGCCGCCGCGGGCTGGAACGCCGCCGCTGCAACCGCGCCGAGGACGCCGCCTACTGGCTGCAGGCTGCTCCCGCCGCCGTGCGCAAGGCCAGCGCCCTGCGCGAGGACCGCAGCCTCGCCCCCCTGCCCTGACGCGCCGGGAGGTGAGCCTCAGCCCTTCATCGAGTCGGCGAAGCGCTGGAACAGGTAAAGGCTGTCCGTCGGTCCCGGCGACGCTTCCGGGTGGTGCTGGACGCTGAACACCGGCTTGTCCTTCAGGGCGATGCCGCAGTTGGTGCCGTCGAACAGGCTGACGTGGGTCTCGACCACCGCATCCGGCAGGCTGTCGCGGTCGACGGTGAAGCCGTGGTTCATCGACACGATCTCGACCTTGCCGGTGGTCAGGTCCTTCACCGGGTGGTTCGCCCCGTGGTGGCCCTGCTCCATCTTCACGGTCTTCGCGCCCAGCGCCAGCGCCAGCATCTGGTGACCCAGGCAGATGCCGAACAGCGGCTTGCCGCTGTCGACCAGCTTGCGGATCTCCGGCACGGCGTATTCGCCGGTCGCGGCCGGGTCGCCCGGTCCGTTGGACAGCACCACCCCGTCCGGATTGCGGGCCAGGATCTCCTCGGCCTTCGTATCCGCGGGCACGACCGTGATCTTCGCGCCCGTCGAGGCCAGCGCCCGCAGGATGTTGCGTTTCACGCCGTAGTCGACGACGACCACCGACTTGTCCGACGCGTCCACGCGCGGATAGCCCTCGGGCCAGTCCCACAGCCCCTCGTCCCAGTCGAACGACTGCAGGGTCGAGGCTTCCTTCGCGAGATCAAGGCCGACCAGACCGCTCCAGTCGCGCGCCCTGGCCACCAGCGCCTCGAGGTCGAAGCGCCCCTCTGGATCGTGGGCGATCACCGCATGCGGCGCGCCGGCGTCGCGGATGCGCGCGGTCAGGGCGCGGGTGTCGACGCCGGCCAGCCCGACCACGCCGCGCCGCTTCATCCAGGCGTCGAAATCGCTTTCGGACCGGTAGTTGGCCGGGTCGGTCGGCAGGTCCCGGAACACCGCCCCCCGCGCAGAGGTCTCGGCCCCGCCGCCGATCTGCTCCACGTCCTCGACGTTCACCCCGGTGTTGCCGACGTGCGGGAAGGTGAAGCCCAGGATCTGGCTCATGTAGGACGGGTCGGTCAGGATCTCCTGATAGCCGGTCATGGCGGTGTTGAAGACCACCTCGCCCAGAGCCTCGCCGGTCGCGCCGCAGCCGACGCCCTGCAGGATGGTCCCGTCCGCCAGCGCCAGTACGCCCGTCACACCTGGAAGCAACTTCTCGGTCATGGGGCGCTCCATACAGCCGAATCCCGGCAAGCAAACGGCGGCGTCGTTAGGCGTCGCCCGGTCCCGGGTCAACCGCCCGCCCCGTTCGCCTGACGATGGCGAACCAGCCCACGACCATCAGCGCGAAGAAGCCGACCGACGGCAGCACATAGCCCGGCGCCGCGAAGGCGATGGCGGCGACGGCGAAAACCAGGCCCGCCGCCGCGACGACCCGCGTGCGCGGCCGCTGCGCCAGCCGGAACAGCGAGACCGAACAGACGGCGTAGACGACCAGGGTCAGCACGGACGTCACCCCGACCAGCAGGCCGAACTGCCCGCCCAGCGTCGGCTGGCCGGACATGATGGTGACCACGCTCATGATCGCCGCCCCCAGCAGCGGATTGGCGACGGGCGTCCGGTCGCCGGCGCCGAAACCCGACGGCAGGTAGCCGTGCCGCGCCGCCGCCCGCGCCGTCTCGCCGCCCATCATGACCCAGCCGCCGACGGTGCCGACGGTTTTGACGATGGCGCAGATCGCCACCAGCCCGGCGATGGAGCCGCCGAACACCCGCTGGGCCAGATCGGCGTAGGGACTGGTCGAGGCCTCGATCTCGGCCAGCGGAATGACGCCGAACACCGCGACCGTGGCCGCCACATAGACCACGGTCGCCAGACCGACGCCGGCCACTGAGGCCCTGCCGACGTCCCGCCCGGGATTGCGCACCCGTCGCGACAGCGCCGCGGCGCTCTCGACGCCCAGATAGGCCCAGAAGATGATGGCCAGCGAGGCCGGAACGGTCTCGAACAGCGGCGCGCCGGCCGGGCTCCACGAGGCGGCGAACAGGTCGGGATCGAAGGCCCGCACGCCGGCCACCACGGCGATGGCGATCGGAAGAAGGCCGATGATCAGGGCGGCGGCGGCCAGCCAGGACGCCGTCCGGGCCCCGACGATGTAGGCGATCGTCGCCGTCCAGATGATCGCCAGGTTGCAGAAGGTGGCGGCGACCGGATCGCGCAGCACCGGCCAGAAGAAGCCGAGATAGCCCGTCGCGGCCACGGCCACGGCGACATTGCCCACCAGGCACGCCGCCCAGAACGCCAGTGAGACGTTGAAGCCGGCGAACCGGCCCAGCCCCCGCTCGGCGAAGCCCGCCAGACCATCGGCGTCGGGCTGCAGCCGCCCCAGCGCCCCGAAGACGAGAGCCAGCGTCGCCGCCCCGGCCGCCGCCACCAGCCAGCCGACCAGCGACGAGCCGCCGGTCGGCGCCAGGCTGACGGGCAGCAGGTAAAGTCCCGAGCCGATCATGTTGCCGGCCACCACGAGGGCGGCCAGTCCCCAACCCAGCTTGTGGTGATCCGGCAGCGGTTCCTCGGCCAGCGGGACGGGGCGGGCGACGTCGCTCATGCATGAACCTCGGCGATGCGGGACTGGAACCAGGCCACGCCCGCTTCGTGTCGCGGGCTCAGAACGCCGCGATCATACGCGCCCGCCGACAGATTCGCCTGCACCGCCTCGCAAATCCGCGCATCCTCTTTCGTCAACCGGTCCGAGGCTCCCAGCGCCTCTCCCAGCGCGGCCTCCCCGCCGTCGTTGAGGAACAGATAGTCCAGCCGCGTGCGTCCGGGTCCGACCGGCGTCATCCGCTCGATCATGGCGCCGTCCCGGTAGACGTTGAGCCCGAGGTTCGGCCACAACCATCCCCACACCCCGGCCTGCGGCCCGTCGTTCACCCCGGCAGCTTCCTGCACCACCACATCGCCTTCGACCCGCACCCGGTATTCGGCGGCGCCCAGCTCTCCGGCCAGCACCGGATGCACCGCCCCGATGTGATACCCCTCGAGATAGTTCTCGGCGTAGACCTTCCAGTCGCAGGCCAGGTCGTGGCTCCGCCGCAGGGCCGGAGCGGCCAGGTCGAGCCCCCGCTCAACCATCAGCGCCTCCAGCGGCGCCGTCAGTTCGGACAGCGCCGCCGCCTCCGGGTCCAGATTGACGAAGACCAGCCCTCGCCACAGCTCCAGCCGCACCTGCAGCAGGCCGAACTCCCGCGGATCAAACCCCTCGGCCGGACCGAACCCCATCGCCGCCCTCAGCCGCCCGTCCAGCGCATAGCGCCAGCCGTGGTAGGCGCAGACCAGTTCACCCTCGCACCGTCCGCGCTCGCCCTGCACCAGCGGCCCGGCGCGATGGCGGCAGACATTGTGAAACGCCCTCAGCGTCCCGTCCGGCCCGCGGACCGCAACCAGCCTGTGGCCGGCGATGTCGCCCGCGATCCAGTCGCCCGGCGGCGCCGCCTCCGCCTCATGCCCGATGAACAGCCAGGCGCGGCCGAACACGGCCTCGCGCTCACGCACCCACGCCTCTGGGCATCCATAGAGCCGGGCCGGAAGCGTCGCCTGCATGGCCGATCAGGGCCACCGCCGTCGCGCCGCGTCAACCGCCCTCAGACGATCACCGGCTCCATGCCGGCGAACACCGCGTGGGTGGCGCCCGCCGCCTGCGCCGCCAGCCCGCGGTCCGGCCTCAGATTGGTCAGCAGCACCTGCGGGCAGGCCCGGCGCGCCGCGCCGATCAGCTGGGCCGCCGACTGCCATTCCCGGGCGTTCTCGTGCGCCACCCCGGCGAAGTCGATCGCCAGGCACTGGGCCCGGACCTGCGACAGTCGCGCCGCCGCCCCCGGGTCGGGCGCGATATGCAGGATCAGCCCCATCTGCCCCGTCTCGAAATGGTCGATCGCCTCCTGGATCGCCTCGGGCGGCGCGTGCTCCAGCCCGCCCATCACCTCGATCAGCAGCGATCCCGGCGCCGACTGGTGCTGCATCTCTGCGCACTGCAGGTCGAAGCGGCCGCCGCTGGAGGCCACGGTGCGCCAGAACGCCGGCAGGACCCCGCTGTCGCTCGATCCCAGTCGCAGCAGGTCCAGACCGTTGCGCAGCGTCTCCGCGTCGATGCGCACCAGGTCCGCGGGCTCGAGGGTGCGCCGGCCAAGGCCGATCAGGGCGCTCTCGCCGCCACGATGGCGGACGCTGCGCCGGATGCGCCGCGACACCGGCGCGGACCTCACCAGATCGAACACCGGCTGCGCCGCAAGGGTCACCACCAGCTCGCGCCGCGCCTGGGTCAGCAGGGTGAAGGTCAGGCTCTCATAGGGCGCGGCGTAGGACCGGCGCTCGCCCAGCCGGGCGATCGCCTCCTGCGGTTTCTCCGCCTCTATGTCCGGGTCGGACGCGATGACGTCCGAAGCGGGGTACCCTGGGTCGTTTCTCATGACCGTTTTCTCCAACCGGCCCGCAGAGAACGCCCCCCGCAGCGAGCAAACGCCCCAAGGTGAAAACACATCCCTGACAGGAATGGTCAAAAGCCGTTGACCATGACGTTTCCCGAACCGGGACTCCGGCCGTTGACCGACCCCGCGGCGCTTGTCAGGAGAGGCCATGACCATCACCACGGTCGGCCTCGATGCCGACGACACCCTCTGGCACAACGAGACCGTCTTCCGCCTGACCCAGGCGCGCTTCCTCGATCTGCTGACCGATCACGACAACGCCGAGATCGAGACGCGGCTGGCCGCGATCGAGCGCCGTAACCTTCAGCTTTATGGTTACGGGGTGAAGGGCTTCACCCTGTCGATGATCGAGACAGCGATGGAGATGTGCGACGGCGAGCCGCCGCCCGGCGTGGTCCGCGAAATCCTCGCCGCAGGCCGCGAGATGCTGGCCCATCCCGTTGAGACCCTGCCCGGCGTCGACGAAGCCCTGGCGCGGCTGTCCGAACGCTACCGCCTTGTCCTGATCACCAAGGGCGACCTGATGGACCAGGAGCGCAAGCTGGCGGCCTCGGGCCTGGGCGAGCTGTTCGCCGCCGTCGAGATCGTCTCCGAGAAGGACCGCGGCACCTATGAACGCGTCTTCGCCCGCCACGGCACGGGGCCGGACGAGGCTGTCATGGCCGGCAACTCCATGAAGTCCGACGTGCTTCCGGCGCTGCAGGCAGGCGCCTTCGCCGTGCACATCCCCTATGTGGTGACCTGGGCCCACAAAATGGCGGATCCGCCCGAGGCGCAGCCGCGCTATGGCGTGCTGGACAGCATCGCGGACCTGCCCGACTGGATTGACGCGCACGGGCGCGGATAAGCCCTTGCTCCCGCGGCGCGCCGTCTTTAGACGGGCCGCTTAACCGACAACCTGACCGCCCCGCGCAGGCGCTTCGTCCGCGCCGGGCCCGCGCGCGCGAGGAGAGCAGCCGCCGTGACCGACGCCGACGTCCCTCATGCCGAGCGCGACGCCATGGTGCGGGAGGCGTTGGCCCGTCAGGGCGACAGCGGGATCACCCCGCGGCACACCCTGTTCTACTTCTACGGCAACGGGGCCCACGACGATCTCAACGAGGTGGCGCGCCGCGCCGGCTTCCTGACCCGGGGTCAGGACGACTGCACGATCCTCGAAACCACCATGGCCGTGGACGAAGCCTCGTTCTCACCCGTTTCCGACATGATGCAATCCTGGGCCGCGGCCTTCCAGCTGGACTACGACGGCTGGGAATGCGCGGTCGTGACGAACTGAAAGTCCTGTAGAGACAATGCCCAAGCGCACCGACATCCAGTCGATCCTGATCATCGGGGCCGGACCGATCGTGATCGGTCAGGCGTGCGAGTTCGATTACTCGGGCGTCCAGGCCTGCAAGGCCCTGAAGGCCGAGGGCTACCGGGTCATCCTGGTCAACTCCAACCCCGCCACGATCATGACCGATCCCGAGGTGGCGGACGCGACCTACATCGAGCCGATCACGCCGGAGATGGTCGAGAAGATCATCGCGAAAGAGAAGCCCGACGCCCTGCTGCCCACGATGGGCGGCCAGACGGCGCTGAACACCGCCCTCGCGCTCGAGCAGTCGGGCGCCCTCGCCCGCCACGGCGTCGAGATGATCGGCGCCCGCGCCGAGGTCATCGACAAGGCCGAGGACCGGCAGAAATTCCGCGACGCCATGGACAAGCTGGGCCTCGAAAGCCCGCGCTCGAAGGCGATCCATTCGATCGAGGAGGCCGACGACGCCCTCGCCTTCGTCGGCCTGCCGGCGATCATCCGCCCCAGCTTCACCCTCGCCGGCACCGGCGGCGGCATCGCCTACAATGTCGAGGAGTTCCGCGAGATCGTTGAGCGCGGCCTCGACCTCAGTCCGACCACCGAAGTCCTGATCGAGGAGTCCGTGCTCGGCTGGAAGGAGTACGAGATGGAGGTCGTCCGCGACAAGGCGGACAACTGCATCATCATTTGCTCGATCGAGAACGTGGACCCGATGGGCGTCCACACCGGCGACTCCATCACCGTCGCCCCCGCCCTGACGCTGACCGACAAGGAATATCAGCGCATGCGCACCGGCTCGATCAACGTGCTGCGCGAGATCGGCGTCGAGACCGGCGGCTCGAACGTGCAGTGGGCGATCAATCCGAAGGATGGCCGCATGGTCGTCATCGAGATGAACCCGCGCGTGTCGCGCTCCTCGGCTCTCGCCTCCAAGGCCACCGGCTTCCCGATCGCCAAGGTCGCCGCCAAACTGGCCGTCGGCTACACCCTCGACGAACTGCAGAACGACATCACCAAGGTGACCCCGGCTTCGTTCGAGCCGTCGATCGACTACGTGGTCACCAAGATTCCGCGCTTCGCCTTCGAGAAATACCCCGGCTCCGAGCCCCTGCTGTCGACCTCGATGAAGTCGGTGGGCGAGGTCATGGCCATCGGCCGCACCTTCCAGGAGTCGATGCAGAAGGCCCTGCGCGGGCTGGAGACCGGCCTGACGGGCTTCAACGAGATCGAGATCGACGGCCTCGCCGACGTCGAGGACGACGCCTCGGCCCGCGCCGCCGTGATGCGCGCCCTCGGCCAGCCCACGCCCGACCGCATCCGCGTCATCGCCCAGGCCTTCCGCCACGGCCTGTCGGTCGAGGAGGTCCAGGCGGCCTGCGCCTACGAGCCGTGGTTCCTGCGCCAGATCGCCGACATCGTGCGCACCGAAGGGCACGTCCGCGTCCAGGGCCTGCCGGCCGACGCCACCGCCTTCCGCCGCCTCAAGTCCAAGGGCTTCTCCGACGCCCGCCTGGCCCAGCTGACCGGCGCCTCCGAGGCCGAGGTGCGCAAGGCGCGCCGCGCGCTCGGCGTCCGCCCCGTGTTCAAGCGCATCGACACCTGCGCCGCCGAGTTCGCCTCGGCCACAGCCTACATGTATTCGACCTACGAGACCGGCGCCCTCGGCCAGGTCCCGCAGTGCGAGGCCGAACCGTCCGACCGGAAGAAGGCCATCATCCTCGGCGGCGGGCCCAACCGCATCGGCCAGGGCATCGAGTTCGACTACTGCTGCTGCCACGCGGCCTTCGCCTTCGACGACATCGGCGTCGAGTCGATCATGGTCAACTGCAACCCCGAGACGGTGTCGACCGACTACGACACCTCCGACCGCCTCTACTTCGAACCCCTGACCGCCGAGGACGTGCTCGAGCTGATCGACGTCGAACGCGCCAAGGGCGAGCTGCTGGGCGTGGTCGTCCAGTTCGGCGGCCAGACCCCGTTAAAGCTGGCGCATGCGCTGCAGGAGGACGGCGTGCCGATCCTCGGCACCAGCGTCGACTCCATCGACCTCGCCGAGGACCGCGAGCGCTTCCAGCGCATGCTCCAGGACATCGGCCTGATGCAGCCGCCCAACGCCCTCGCCCGCTCCGCCGAGGAGGCGGCGGCCAAGGCCGAGGAGGTCGGCTACCCCGTCGTCCTGCGCCCGTCCTACGTCCTGGGCGGCCGCGGCATGATGATCGTCCACGACCGCGAGCAGCTCGACCGCTACGTCCACGAGGCCATGCGCGTCTCGGGCGACGACCCGGTGCTGATCGACCACTATCTGAACCGCGCCACCGAAGTCGACGTCGACGCCCTGTGCGACGACGAGACGGTCTTTGTCGCCGGCGTGCTCGAGCACATCGAGGAGGCCGGGGTGCACTCGGGCGACAGCGCCTGCTCCATGCCGCCGCACTCCCTGCGCCCGGAGACGGTGGCCGAGCTGAAGCGCCAGACCGAGGCCATGGCCCGCGCCCTCAAGGTCCGCGGCCTGATGAACGTCCAGTTCGCCATCGAGGAGCCGCACTCTGACGCCCCGCGCATCTTCGTGCTCGAGGTCAACCCGCGCGCCAGCCGCACCGCCCCCTTCGTCGCCAAGACCATCGGTAAGCCCATCGCCGCCATCGCCGCCAAGGTGATGGCCGGCGTGCCGCTGAAATCCTTCGGCCTCGCCGACGCCCCCTACGACCACATCGCGGTCAAGGAAGCCGTCTTCCCCTTCGCCCGCTTCGCTGGCGTCGACACCGTCCTAGGCCCCGAGATGCGTTCGACCGGCGAGGTCATGGGCCTCGACTGGAAGCGCGACGGCGAGGCCGACATGGCCGCCGCCTTCGCCCGCGCCTTCGCCAAGTCCCAGATCGGCGGCGGGACCCTGCTGCCGACCTCCGGCTGCGCCTTCCTGTCGGTCAAGGACGGCGACAAGCCCTTCGTGCTGGACGCCGCCCGCGCCCTGCTCGACGAGGGCTTCACCCTCATCGCCACCGGCGGCACCCACGCCTTCCTCGAGCAGCAGGGCCTACCCGTCGGCCATGTGAAGAAGGTGCTGGAGGGCCGACCGCACATCGTCGACGCGATGAAGAACGGCGAGGTCCAGCTGGTCATCAACACCACCGAGGGCAAGCAGTCGCTGCAGGACAGCTTCAGCCTTCGCCGCACGGCGCTGATGATGAAGATCCCTTACTACACCACTGTGCCCGCGGCCTACGCCGCCGCCCGCGCCATCGGGGCGATCAAGGCCGGCGACCTGGATGTGCGGCCGGTTCAGGATTACGGCTGAGGCGGTCACCCCGACCGTCATCCTCGGGCCTGACCCGAGGATCAGGGGTTGGGGCAAGCTGTGCGTTCCGGGCCCTGCGACCGTGACCGAGGGCGACGAAGAGCAGCCCTGTCAGATCCCCGCCCCCGGCTCCGGGTCGGCCAGCGCATCCCTTCCCTCCACGATCCGCGCCGCGGCGAGGTCGGCGGTGACGTTGCCGATGGTGCGGAAGATGTCGGGGATGACCTCGACGGCCAGCAGCAGGGGCAGGACCTGCACCGGCACGCCCATGGCCAGGCAGATGGGGGCGATGGAGACGAAGAAGCTGACCTGTCCGGGCAGACCGACCGAACCGACCGACACCGCCAGCGCCGTCACCCCTCCCGCGATCCAGGCGACCGGGCCCAGCTCAAGGCCGTGCAGGTGGGCGACGTAGATCACCACCGCCATATTGGCCACCGGGCTGGTGATGCGGAACACCGCCACCGCCAGCGGCAGCACCAGGCCGGCGGTGCGGGTCGAGACGCCCATAGCCGTGCGCGCCTGCTCGACCAT
>JAEZIH010000126.1 GCA_023416055.1 Pseudomonadota bacterium
TCGCCGTCAGCGCCGGCCGGCCTTCTGTCAGGGTGCCGGTCTTGTCGACCACCACGGTGTCCACCTGGCCGAACCGCTCCAGCGCCTCGGCGTCGCGGATCAGCACCCCCGCCTGCGCCCCGCGTCCTACCCCGACCATGATCGAGATCGGCGTGGCAAGGCCGAGGGCGCAGGGGCAGGCGATGATCAGCACGCTGACCGCCGCCACCAGGGCGTAGGCCAGCCGCGGCTCGGGCCCGATCAGGCTCCAGGCGGCGAAGGCGGCCACGGCCACCAGCACCACCGCCGGCACGAACCAGGCCGCCACCTGGTCAGCCAGTCTCTGGATCGGCGCGCGGCTGCGCTGCGCCCTGGCGACCAACTGGACGATTTGCGCCAGCATGGTGTCGCCGCTGCCCCTTTCGGTCTCCATGATGAAGGCCCCGGTCGTGTTCAGGCTGCCGGCCACGACCGCGTCGCCGACGGACCTGGTCACGGGCAGGGATTCACCCGTGACCAGGGCCTCGTCGACCGCCGTGCGGCCCTCGACCACCACGCCATCGACGGGGATCTTCTCGCCCGGCCGCACGCGGACGCGATCGCCGACGGCGATGCGCTCGACCGGGATTTCCTCGTCCGTCCCGTCATCGCGGACCCGCATCGCCTGCTTCGGGGCCAGGTCGAGCAGGGCGCGGATGGCCCCCGAGGTTCGCTCACGCGCCCTCAGCTCCAGCAGCTGGCCGACCAGCACCAGGGTGACGATCACCGCCGCGGCCTCGAAATACAGCGGCGGCTCGCCGTGCTCGCTGCGGAAGGCCGCGGGGATCAGCCGCGGCGCAATCACCGCCGCCATGCTGAACGCCCAGGCGACCAGCGTCCCCAGGGCGATCAGCGTATACATGTTCAGGTTCCACGTCCGCACCGACGCCCAGCCGCGCTCGATGAACGGCCGGCCGGCCCACAGCACCACCGGCGTCGCCAGCGCCGCCTGGATCCAGCCGTTCCAGCCGTGCGGGACCGGCAGGCGCAGGCCCGTCAGGTGCGCCCCCATCTCCATGGCGAACAGCGGCAGGGTCAGGACGGCCGCGACCCACAGGCGGCGCGTGAAGTCCGCGATCTCGGGATTTGGCCCCGTCTCGGCCGAGACGTCCTCCGGCTCCAGCGCCATGCCGCATTTGGGGCAGGCGCCCGGCCCGATCTGACGCACCTCGGGGTGCATGGGGCAGGTGTAGACGGCGCCCGGTTCAACGGGCTCCGGCTCCCGGGCGGATGGCCTCAGGTAGCGTTCGGGATCGGCGACGAACCTCGTCCGGCAGCTCGCCGAGCAGAAATGATGCGTGCGCCCGTCATGTTCGGCGTGATGCGGCGTCGCGGCGGGGTCGACGGTCATGCCGCAGACGGGATCGATCGCCTTGTCGTCTTCCGTGGGAGCGGCATGGGCGGAGCAGCCGGCGTGGTCGTGCGACATCCTGAACCTCCGTGTCTGCCGTCCGGATATACCCATCATGGGTATTGTGCAAATTACCCTGCCGGGGTATCGACTGCGGACGGAGGCGCTCATGGACCACGACAAGCCGAAGCTGCTGAACCGCCTGAACCGCATCGAGGGGCAGGTGAGGGGGGTCGCCCGCATGGTCGACGAGGGGCGCTACTGCATTGACGTGCTGACCCAGGTGCGCGCCATCCGCGCCGCCCTCGGCCGGTTCGAGAGCGAGATGCTGCGCGGCCATCTGAACCACTGCATCGAGGACGCCATCGTCTCGGGGGATGTCGAACAGCAGCGGCGCAAGGCCGCCGAGATCATCGAACTGCTGGAACGCGCCGAGCGCTAGCTTCGGGGGGCGCCGGGCGCCCCGTCCTCGCCCGGCAGATAGCGCCCGCCGACATAGGCCACGGCCAGCCACAGCGACGTCCACAGGCTCCAGATGATGATCGCCAGCGACACGTCCGCGTCAGCCGCGCCGGCCGCATCGACCTGGCCGATCAGGCCTACCGCCGCCGCCGCCAGCGCCGCCGCATAGACGACCACCCGCGACCACGGGCGAACGGCCAGCAGCGCCACGCCCCCGATGATCAGCAGGGCGCCGGTCAGCAGCCAGGGGAACTGCGGCACCCACAGGCCGAGGGTCATGTGAAAGGCGCTGTAGACCAGAAGGATCACGCCGGTGGCGCGGGGAAGGAACATGGCGTCGAGGTCGCAGGCAGACATCCGGATCGGACGTGCGCATCCTCGCTGATCCGCCTTTGCGCCGGTTTAACCGGGAGCGTTAACGCCGGCCTCAGGCGTAGTTGAAACTGATAGAGATCCGCTCGCTGCGGGCCGCGTTGGCCGGCACTTCGTGGCGCAGCCAGCTTTCCCACATCAACACCGTGCCGGCCCGCGGGGCGAGGTAGACGAAGGGCTGCTCCGCTTCGGACACGTCTGGGCGCACCCCGGGACGCGCCATCATCATCGGCAGGCGCGGATCCTCCAGCTTCAGCGCCGAAGCCCCGTCCGGAACCTCGACATAGACCGTGCCGCTCAGAAAGGCGTGGGGATGGATGTGGCCGGTGTGGCCGCCGCCGGGCTTGAGGATGTTGACCCACAGATTGTCCAGCCGAGGTCGCCGCGCCAGATCAAAATTCAATGCTTTTGCATAGGCTTGCGCATGCTTGTCGAGAATGCGCTTCAGCTCTCCGAATTCGGGCAGGCGCTGCGGCAGGTCGGTCAGGGAGCCGTAGGAGGTGTAGCCCCGGTAGCCGTGGGCCCGGCACCACGCCCGTCCCGCCTGGTCCTCCGCCGCCAGCATGCGGCAGGCCTCGGCCAGGGCCGCGTTG
>JAEZIH010000278.1 GCA_023416055.1 Pseudomonadota bacterium
AGACCACCGGCGGCGGGGCAGGGCGCACAGGGGGCGGCTCCAGCGCCGGGCCGGGCGCCTCGGCCTGCAGCAGCCGCCAGGCGGCGATGATCCGGCGGAACTTCTCCTCGTCCCCGCCCGGCTGATCCGGCCGGGCCGCCTTGACCGCCGCTCGGAAAGCCGCTGTCAGCGCCGCGCCCTCGGCCGGGCTGGTCAGGCCGAGCAGGGCGAGGGCCTCGCGGGTCGAGGCGACTTCCGGGCGGGAGCGGGCGCGCATGGCCCCACTACAGCGCCGGATATGGTCAAGGCCGGGTTAACCGTGACGCCTCTCCCCAATCGGGGCGGCAGGGTCTATCTGCAGTTCATGACCGCGCCCGTGATCCCGCCCAGCCCCTCCCGCGAGTAATATGCGGAGCAGTACGCCGCCGCCCTCGCCGCCAACGGCGACGAGACCATCTTCGAGCGGCCTGAGCCGGTCGGCCTGTTCATCGAATGGCTGACCGACGCGCGGAAGACGGAACCCAACGACGCCAACGCCATGGCCCTGGCCACGGTCGACGCCGACGGCTTGCCCGACGCCCGCATGGTGCTGCTCAAGGACGTCGACCCGGGCGGCTTCACCTTCTACTCCAACCGCGAGAGCGCCAAGGGCGAGGCCCTGGCCGCGCACCCGCAGGCCGCCCTGCTGTTCCACTGGAAGAGCCTGCGCCGGCAGGTGCGCGTTCGCGGCGCGGTGGAGCCGGTCAGCCCGGAGGAGGCCGACGCCTACTTCGCCAGCCGCGCACGCGAGAGCCGCATCGGCGCCTGGGCCTCGGACCAGTCGCGTCCGCTGGACAGCCGCGAGGCGCTCGAGGAGGCCGTGGCCCGCGAGACGGCCCGCTTCGGCGAGGGCGAAGTGCCCCGTCCCGAGCGCTGGACCGGCTGGCGGGTGATCCCCCGGAGCATCGAGTTCTGGCGCGACCGCCCGTTCCGCCTGCACGACCGGCTGCGCTTCGACCGGGCCGGGGAGGGCTGGACCCGCACCCGGCTGTGGCCCTGAGCGTTCAGGCCCCGTAGCGGGCCAGGAAGGTCTCGACAGCCTCGCTCGCCACCTGGGCGGGCGTGCGCTGCATCCGCACCTCGTCCCCGGTGACCAGCGGGACGACGAAGGCCGGGTGCTCGATCATGCCAAGCAACTGTCCCGCCGCCCATGAAGGATGCTCCACGGGGCCGAGCGCCCCGGCCCTGGAGAGGCGTTCTATGGCGCCGATCAGGACAGCGCCGAACTCGTTGCGTCCCTTTTCGTAGAACCGGACGGCGACCGCCTGGAAGCGCGGGCGCTCCGCCATGACCAGCCGGAAGACCGAGCGGATGAACGGGTCGGTCATGAAGTCCGCATAGGCCGCGGCATAGCTGGTCAGGGTGGTGCGGGCGTCGCCCTCGACCGCGCGCACGCTTCCCATCCGGCGGGCGAAGTCCTCGGCGGCGTCGTCGATCACAGCCGTGAACAGGTCGGCCTTGCCGCTGAACAGGGCGTACAGGGTGGCGGTCGAGACCCCGGCTTCCCGGGCGATCGGCTCCACGCGGGTGGCGGCGTAGCCCAGCCTGACGAAATGCTCGCGCGCGTGCCGCAGGATCAGGCGGCGACGGTTGTCGGAGAAAACGGGTTGTAGGGGGGGCGAGCCGTGCATCTGTAGCGCCTGCTGAACAACCAGCAGAACGCCGGGACCCCGCCGCGGTCAAGTGCGCGCAGCGTTCTGTTCAACGTGCGCACAAAACGAGGCCCGCGAGCAACGGATGGGCCAGCACCGGCGCAGCCAGCCGGACCACCGCCTGGGGATCCTCCAGCCGCACGGCGGCGGTGGCGTCGGCGACGATGAAGTCGGCGTTGACCCGCGAAGGTTCGGTCAGCCGCTCGTGGCCCGGCCGCACGGTGGCCAGATACTGCTGGATGACGGACTCGGCGGTCCGCCCCCGCTCGACCTGGTCGCGCAGGAGGCGGCGGATGAAGCGGATGTCCGCCGGGGTGTCGACGAACACGCGGATGTCGAACAGCTCCACCAGGGCGGGGGTGCACAGCACGTGGGTGCCCTCGACGATCACCACCTCGGCGGCCCGCACCGGCTCGCCGCCGGGTTCTCGCCCGTGATGGATGAAGGAATAGATCGGCGCCACGATGTCGCGCCCCGCCTTCAGCTCGGCGAGGTCGCGCACCATCAGCTCATGGTCGCGCGCCGCCACGTCGTCGAAGTCGAAGGTGGCGGCGTCGAAGCCGGGCAGGCTGGCGGCGTCGCGGTAATAGGAGTCCTCGCGGACCAGCACGGCGCTGCCCCGGGGCAGGGCGGCGACCAGGGTCTCGGCGAGGGTGCTCTTGCCGGATCCGGACCCCCCGGTGATGGCGACGAGAATGGGCATGGGGACTTCTAGGGCCAAGCGGGCCGCCCCGCCAAGTCGTCGCAGGCCCCCGCAGTTGACCCGGCGTCACGTTGCCTAACCGGAATCCCCCCGATACTCATTTCATCAAGCGCCGCAGTCAGAAGGCGCAGATGAGGGAACGCAATGCTCGGATTGATGCAGGACTGGCCGCTGACGGTCGACAAGATCATCGACCACGCCCGCAACTGGCATGGCGAGCGCGAGGTGGTGACCCGGTCCGTCGAAGGCCCGATCGTGCGCGTCACCTACGCCGAGATCCATGCCCGGGCGAAACGGGTTTCCTCGGTGCTCAAGGACTGGGACGTCAAGGTCGGCGACCGCGTCGCCACACTCGCCTGGAACAGCGGCCGGCACATCGAGGCATGGTACGGCATCATGGGCATCGGCGCCGTGTGCCACACGCTGAATCCCCGCCTGTTCCCCGAGCAGCTGGCCTACATCATCAACCACGCCGAAGACCGCATCATCTTCGTCGACCTGACCTTCATCCCCCTGCTGGAGGCGGTGCTGCCGCACTGCCCGACGGTGGAGCGGGTCGTGGTCATGACCGACGAACTGCACATGCCGGCGACCAAGCTGCCGCGCGCCGAGTGCTACGAGTCCCTGCTGGCCTCGGCCTCGGGCGACGTTCAGTGGGGCGGCTTCGATGAACAGACCGCCTGCGGCCTCTGCTACACCTCGGGCACGACGGGCAATCCCAAGGGCGTCCTGTACTCGCACCGCTCGAACTTCATCCACACGCTGCTGGGACTGCAGACCACGGTGCTGGGGGCGACGCCGAAGGAGGTGATCCTGCCGGTGGTGCCGATGTTCCACGCCAACGCCTGGGGCATCGCCTTCGGCGGCCCGGCCGCGGGCTCCAAGCTGGTCATGCCGGGCGCCAAGATGGACGGCGAGTCCATCTACGAGCTGCTCGAGACCGAGAGCGTCACCTTCTCCGCGGCGGTGCCGACGGTATGGCAGGGGCTGCTGGCCCACGTGCGCGAGAAGGGCCTGAAGTTCTCGACCCTGAAGCGCGTGCTGATCGGCGGCTCGGCCGTCCCGGAAAGCCTGATCCGCGCCTTCCACGACGAATACGGCATCGAGGTCGTGCAGGGCTGGGGCATGACCGAAACCTCGCCCATCGGCACCCTGTCCAACCTGACCCCCGAACTCGAGGCGCTGCCTTACGACGAGCAGATGAAGTGGCGCATCAAGCAGGGCGTGCCGCCGCTGGGCGTCGAGCTGAAGCTGAAGAACTACGCCGGCCAGGAGATGCCGCACGACGGGCACACCTACGGGCGGCTGATGATCAAGGGGCCGACCATCGCCGGCGCCTACTTCAAGGGCGAGGGCGGCGACATCCTCGACCACGAAGGCTTCTTCGACACCGGCGACGTGGCCACGATCGACGAATACGGCTTCATGCAGATCACCGATCGCGCCAAGGACGTGATCAAGTCGGGCGGCGAGTGGATCAGCTCGATCGAGATCGAGAACATCGCTGTCGGCCATCCCAAGGTCGAACTGGCCGCGGTAATCGGCGCGACCCATCCGAAGTGGGACGAGCGCCCGGTGCTGGTGCTGAAGCTCAAGCCCGGCGAGAGCGAGGACAAGCAGGAGCACCTCGATTTCCTGCAGGGCAAGATCGCCAAGTGGTGGATGCCCGACGACGTGGTCTTCGTCGACGACATCCCGTTGGGGGCCACGGGCAAGATCGACAAGAAGGTCGTGCGCGAGCGCATGAAGGACTACCGTCTGCCGACGGCGGGGTAGGACCATGGCGCGAGGTACGCGAAGACAGGGCGGAGGGGGCGTCAGGCTGGCGGCGGTCGTCGTGCTCGGGCCCCTGTTCGTGCTGGTCGCCGCCCTTGGAACCCGCACCGGCCTGTGGAGCTACGAGATCGGCCACGACCTGCTGACGTGGCGGGTCGGGCTGGGACTGGCGGCCGTCGGGGCCCTGGCCGCACTGGCCCTGATCGTCTCCGCCCTTCGTCGCCGCGCGTCCCCGTGGCTGGCCGTCTTTGCTGTGGCCGTCTCGGCGGCGACGGTGGGCGTCTACGCCTGGCAGGCGTCGCGTCTCGCCGCGGACGTCCCGGACGACATCAGCACCGACCTGGCGGAGGTCCCCGGCTTCGGCCCGCTCGCCGCGCGGCGGGGAGGGGGCGGACCGGACGCGACCGGCGGGGTCGAGGCCTGTCCCGGCGCGGTCCCGGCCCCGACCCAGGTCCCGCCGGGCTCCGCCGCCTGGGCGCTGCAGGAGTCCGGCTTCGACCTCGAAGGCAGCGTCACTGTCGCGCGCGCGGCGGGCACGCACAGGGGCTTCTGGTTCGGCGTCACCCACGACGCCGTCATCCGCATCCGGCCCGGCCGCACCGACGTTCGGGTCGCCGCCCGCGACGGCCGCCCGCACGGCGGCGAGGCCTGCCGTCTCGCGACCCGTATCAGCGAACGACTGCGGGTGGTCGAATAGGGCTCAGGCCAGCGCCCATATCCCGTCCAGGTCCGGTCCCGGCCGCGCTGTGACCCGTCCGGCGCGCTCCAGCGCGATCAGGTGGGCCCAGACGGACAGCGACGCCGCCGGCCACAGGCGGGAATCGACCGCGGCGTAGAGAGATGGGACCATGTCGGCGATGCGCGCCGGCCCTCGCTCCAGATGCGCCATCACCTGCGCCTCGCGCTGCAGCCGGTGCGCCCGGTAGGCCTCGAGAAACGGTCCCGGGCTTCTGATCGGAGCCCCGTGCGTCGGCCACAGGGTCGAGAAGCCGCGGGCGATGACGGCGTCCAGACTGTCCATGTAGGCGGTCATGTCGCCGTCGGGCGGGGCGATCACGGTGGTCGACCAGCCCATGACGTGGTCGCCGCAGAACAGGCCGTTCTCCTCGCGCAGCACGAAGGCCATGTGGTTCGAGGCGTGACCGGGAGTGGCCATCGCTTCCAGCGTCCAGCCGTCGCCCTCCAGCACCTCGCCGCCTGCAAGCACGACATCCGGCGCGAAGCCCTCGTCGTCCTCCTCGTCCAGCGGGGCGGATACGTGGACGACCCGCGCCGGCGGCCGGGCGGCCAGCACCGGCGCCCCGACCGCCGTCGCGAAAGGGCGGGCGAGGGGAGAGTGGTCGCGATGGGTGTGGGTCACCAGCACATGGCTGACGGTCTGGCCCTTCACCGCGGCGAGCAGGGCGCCCAGATGGCCGTCGTCCGGCGGACCGGGGTCGATCACCGCCACTCCGGCCCCCGGATCGGTCCGCCCGACGATGTAGGTCCCCGTGCCCGTATAGGTGAAGGGGCCGGGATTCGGGGCCATGACCCGGCGGATCAGCGGCGAGACCGCGTCAACCCGCCCCGGCGCGACCTGGTCCTCGCGCACAAATGGAATCATGCCCGCAACTCCGTGCGGCCCGCGGCTTGCGTCAACACTCCGTAAATCTTCCGCGGAGTGCCCGAGATGGCCGTTTCCATCGCCCTGGCTGTATCAAATCGGCTCCAGGTCATCGCTGCGACCTTCCTGTGTCTCATGGCGGTGCAACTGGTGGTCGCGTCCTGCACGCCTGAACCGGCGCCCTACGCGGTCCGCGTGGCGGTCGCCCGCTAGCCTCCCTACAGCGGAACCCCGCCGAGATCATAGCCGGCCGCCAGCGCCGCCTCGCGGAGTTCGGACGCATCCGCCCCCGCCATCCGTTCCGCCATCGCCCAGGCCGCGGCCGAGCGCATGCCGGAGCGGCAGAAGAACACCGCCTTGTCGTTCTCTCCGAGCGAGTCCAGCACCTCCCGCGTCGCCGCCACCGCATCGGGGCCGGGCAGGCCCCGTGCGGGGGCGTGGATGGCGCGCATGCCGGCCGCTTCCGCCGCCGCCGCGATCTCCGCCGCCGCCGCCTGGCCCGCTTCCTCCCCGTCAGGCCGGTGATTCACCAGCCAGCTGAATCCGGCGTCCCGAAGACCCGCGATCTGCTCCGGAGTGATCCCTCCGGTGACCCAGACCTGCGGTGACAGCGGCCGCAATCCCGCCGAATAGGAGCTCATTTCGGACGCCTTTTCATACACTTGGGCTGCCGTGTGGCGGGATTGCGACAGACAGCCTTTGATTGGATTACAGCACCGTAATTATGCTGCGTCGGCCCATTGCCAAGTCTAAGGTCGGGGCAATCTGCGTGCATTGGGGTGCGCAGAGTTTGGTTGCCGTCGACGCTCGCCTTCCTCCGTGAAGCGCTCGGCGGTCTCAGGAGGACCACCTTTGAAGACCCAAACCATCAAGCAGCGTTTGCTGCATTCGACCATGATCGGCGGCACCGCGCTGATGGCGCTGGTCGCGGCTCCGGCCATCGGCCTGATGACGCCCTCCGTCGCCGTCGCCCAGAACCTCGCGCAGGGCGCCGTCGCCGGCACCGTGACGAACCAGGCCGGCGCTCCGATCGCCGGCGCTGAAGTCACCCTTCGGTCGGTCTCGCAGGGCTTCACCCGCACCTTCACCACCGACGGTTCGGGCGGTTTCCGCGCCGTCGCCCTGCCGCAAGGCCAGTATGAGGTCGTTGTCAACGCCTCCGGCTACAACTCGCTGGCCGACACCGTCTCGGTCGGCTCGGGCGGCACGGCCCAGATCTTCCTGACCATGGGCGCCGCGGCCGACAACGCCACGCAGATCGACGAAGTCGTCGTCGTCGGCGTGCGTCGCGCCGTCTCGGAGTTCGACGCCACCACCACCGGTCTGACCGTCAACGTCGAGGAACTGTCGCGCAATGTTCCGATCGCGCGGAACGCCGGCGCGGTGGCCCTGCTGGCTCCGGGCGTGACCGCTTCGGACAACGCCTTCGGCAACATCCCGACCATCGGCGGCGCCTCGGCGGGTGAGAACACCTACTTCATCAACGGTCTGAACATCACGAAATTCCGGGACTTCACCGGTTCGTCGATCGTTCCGTTCGAATTCTATCAGACGCTTGAAACCAAGACCGGCGGCTATTCCTCGGAGTTCGGGCGCGGCACCGGCGGCGTGCTGAACGGCACGACCAAGTCGGGCGGCAACGAGTGGGAATTCGGCATCACCGCCTACTGGGAGCCCAGCGGCCTCCAGGAGAACTCGCCGAACACCTTCGCCCAGCTGAACGAGTACGACGAAAGCTCCTCCAGCGACGTGATCGTGGACTTCGGCGGTCCGATCATCCGCGACCGACTGTTCGTCTTCGGTCTGTACAACTGGCGCGACCGTGAGTTCTTCAACGGCAACAGCGGCGGCACCGGCACCCGGGTGATGACCGACGATCCGTTCTACGGCGGCAAGGTCGACTTCCTGATCACCGACGACCATCGTCTGGAGTTCACCTACTTCAAGGATGAGCAGGAACAGACCACCGAGACGACCACGTTCAACCCCAGCACCGGTCAACTGGTCACCACCGCCGGTGAATCGGTCTTCAAGTTCGGCGGCGAGAACTGGATCGCGCGCTACACCGGCGTGTGGACGGACTGGCTGACGACCTCGATCGCCTACGGCGTCAACGAGTATAACGAGCAGAACTCGTCGCCCGGCGACACCTGCGCGCTGATCACCTCGACCGAGCCGACCGACCCGCTGCGCGGCTGTTCGCTGATCGGCCAGCCGTCGGTCAATGACGACCAGCGGACCGTCTTCCGGGCTGACGTGGACATCTACGCCGACTTCTTCGGCTCGCACCACTTCCGCCTGGGCCTCGACAACGAGAAGCTGGAATCCTACCAGGCTCTCGACTACTCGGGCGCCGGCTACAACTACTGCCGTCCGGGCGGCCCGATCTCGGTGGCTGTGAACTGCACCGGCGACCGTACCGGCGGCCTCTGGTATCGCTACCAGAACCATGACGCCACGGGTCCGACGCGGGTTCGCATCCGCGCCTACGACAACGATGGCGGCTGGAGCTCGACGCAGAACGCCTTCTACATCCAGGACTCGTGGGGCGTCACCGATCAGCTGACCCTGAACTTGGGTCTGCGGAACGAAAGCTTCGAGAACGAGAACATCGCTGGCGTCGCCTTCGTCGACATGAAGAACCAGTGGGCCCCGCGTCTCGGCGCGACCTACGACGTCTTCGGCGACGGCGAGTCCAAGCTGTTCGGTTTCTGGGGCCGCTACTTCCTGCCGGTCGCCGTGAACACCAACCAGCGTCTGGCGGGCGCCGAGTTCTTCATCCAGGACACCTGGACGCTGAACCGCGCCGGCGGCCCGAACGACGCCAACGCCGACGGCATCCACGACACCACCGGCGAGCCGATCCTCGGCACCCTCCTGGCGGCGACCAACCTCGCCGACGGCACGGTCCGGCCGATCTCGACCCAGGTCGACAAGAACCTCGACCCGATGTTCGTCGACGAGTTCATCCTCGGCTACGAGCAGCGCGTGTTCGGCGACTGGACCTTGGGCATCAAGGCCACCTACCGTGACCTGGGCACCGCCATCGATGACGTCGCCATCGACGCCGCGGTTCTGGAGTACTGCGAACAAGCGGGCGGCGGCCTCTCGGCGGCCATCTGCTACAACGTCTGGTACGGCTTCCACCAGTACGTCCTGACCAACCCCGGTGAAGACATGGTGGTCACCCTGTCGGGCGACGACCTGTCGCGCGCCACCGGCGGCGCCATCACGGCTGATCGCGAGATCACCCTGACCGCGGACCAGCTGAACTATCCGACCCCGGACCGCACCTACAAGGCTCTGGAGCTCTCGCTCGAGAAGCCCTTCGATGGTGTCTGGGGCGGCCGCTTCAGCTACGTCTGGTCGCAGAGCAAGGGCAACTATGAAGGCGCCCTCAAGTCGGACAACGGCCAGGCCGACCCCGGTCTGTCGCAAGATTTCGACCAGCCGGGTCTGCTCGACGGCGCCTACGGCTATCTGCCGAACCACCGCGAACACACGTTCAAGGCGTTCGGTAACTGGCAGGCGACTCCGGCCCTGAACATCGGCGCCAACCTGCTGATCCAGTCGCCGCGCAAGTTCGGCTGCATCGGCGTCCACCCGACCGACGTCTTCGCCTCGTTCTACGGCGCGTCTTCGTGGTTCTGTAACGGAGTGGCCACTCCTCGCGGCGAGTCGTTCGAGAGCGACTGGCTGAAGGTGCTGGACCTCACCTTCGCCTACGACCTGTCTGAAGTGTTCGACATCCCGGGCGACAGCCTCGTGCTGCGCGCGGACGTGTTCAACGTCTTCAACTTCCAGGCCGCCACCGACTACAACGAGTTCGGTGAGATCGACATCGGCAACTACCCGGGGCCGGGTGCGGCCGATCCGAACTACGGCCTGCCGACGGCGTATCAGGCGCCGCGGTCGGTGCGCTTCAGCATCGCCTACCGCTTCTAGGCGGTCGGAGTTCAGACTTCCGGGCGGCGGACCTTCGGGTCCGCCGCCTTTTTCTTTGTCCCGCGGGGGTCACGCAAAAACCATTGCGGCCCCTCAAGCGTTGCGGCATCCGAACCTTAGTCAGACGCTGCAACCGGAGCCGCCATGATCGTCAGCCTCGCCTTCGCCGCCGCCCTCGCACTTCAGGCCGCGCCCGCCGCTGGTCAGGATGGGCCCATCGTCACAGCGGCCCCCGCCTCGGGCGAGACGAGCGAAGCCCTGCGCCTTCGCGAGGCGGTGGCTTACGCCAATCCGCTGCCGCGCGGCGCGCCCGAGGCTGATTATCCGCTGGTGGCCTGGTGCGAGGCGCTGGTGAACGGCCACGTCGCCCTCGGCGAAAGCCTGACCAACGCCGACCCGCTGGATCTGGACATCGTTCGCCTGGGCAAGCTCGAGGCGGCCGATTTCCGCTCCGCTCTGGACGCGGCCCGCCAGCGCCAGACCCCGGCCACCCTGCGCGCCGCCGAGGCCGCCGCCGCCGAGGCCGCCGGCAAATGGACCCCGCTGAGGGACCAGGACGAGGCTGTGCGCAGCCAGGCCTTCGGCCTGTTCTTCGGCCTGCCGGGCCGCTGCGAGCACGCCGCCCGCCGTATCCGGCAGAACATCACCTCCGCCCCGGCCACGCCGGAAGACGTCGGGCTGGAATAGGCCTCGGGGCAGGCGGCGCCCGGCATGGGCGCCCGTCCGCTACCGCCCGACCGCAGGGTCGTAGTTGAGAATGGGCGACAGCCAGCGCTCGGCCGTGGCCACGTCCCAGCCCTTGCGGCGGGCGTAGTCCTCGACCTGGTCGCGGTCGATCTTGCCGACGCCGAAATAGTGGCTCTCCGGATGGCCCAGATAGAGGCCTGAGACCGCCGCCGTCGGGGTCATGGCGAAGCCCTCGGTGAGTTCGATGCCCGCATTGGCTTCCGCCTGCAACAGGCGGAAGAGCGTGGTCTTTTCCGTATGGTCCGGCTGCGCCGGATAGCCCGGCGCCGGGCGGATGCCGCAGTAGTTCTCGGCGATCAGGTCCTCGACCGTGGTCGCCTCGTCCGGCGCATAGCCCCACAGCGTCGTCCGCACCTCCTTGTGCAGCCGCTCGGCGAAGGCCTCGGCCAGCCGGTCGGCCAGCGCCGTGGTCAGGATGGCGGAATAGTCGTCGCCGGCCGCCTTGAAGGCCTCGGCCCGTTCGCGCTCGCCATGGCCGGCGGT
>JAEZIH010000184.1 GCA_023416055.1 Pseudomonadota bacterium
GGCTTCAGCGGCTGGGGCTGGGAGGACGTGGAGTGGGCCATGCGGGTGTCGCGTCGCTTTCGCGTCGACCATGTAGACAATCCTGCGACCCACATGGGGCTGGACACCGTGCCGGCGCTGGCGCGGAAGTACGAACAGTCGGCGCCCAACTTCGCCCGAATGGCGCAGCGGCATCCAGAGACGGTGTCGGCCTGGCCCAGCTATCGCGCGGCGCGCCTGCTGAAGCGGGTGCCGGGGCTGGGCTGGCTGCGCGGCGGCATGCGGGGCGCGGCCGAGGCGGGCTGGCTGCCGGTTCCGGCGCGAGCCTTTTCGCTGCGCCTGTACCGCGCGGCCCTGTATGCGGAGGCGGTGTGATGGCGGATGTGGCGATCATTGTGCCCACCCTGCGGCGCCCGGAGAGCCTGGAGCGCGCCCTGCGCTCGCTGTTCGCACAGGCTCGGGTGGCCGACCGCATCGCGGAGATCGTGGTCGTCGACAATGACCCCGTCGGCTCGGCCGCCGAGGGAGTCCAGGCGCTGAGCGGACATGCGCCGTGGCCGCTCGTCTACGTGCATGCTCCCAGGCCGGGCGTGGCCACCGCCCGCAACGCCGGTCTGGCGGCGACGCGGGCCCCGCTGATCGCCTTCCTCGACGACGACGAGGCGGCGTCGACGGGCTGGCTCGCCGCCCTGCTGAAGGCGCAGGAGGACACGGGCGCCGACGTGGTCTTCGGGCCGATCACAGGGCGGGCGCCCGACGCCCCTTCATGGCTGAAGCCCTATCTGGAGCGCTTCTTCGGCCGCGAGGGCCCGGCCCGAACCGGCCTGATCCGGTCGCCCTACGGCTGCGGGAACTCGCTGATGGTGCGGACGACGGCCCTGCCGGGCCCCGCCCCCTTCGACATCGGCGCCGACCAAGCGGGGGGCGAGGACGACGCCCTCTTCGCGGCTCTCAGCGCGCGCGGCGGGACCTTCGGCTGGGCGGCCGGGGCCATGGTCGAGGAGTTTGCTCCGCCCCACCGCGCCACCCTGCGCTACGCCCTCGCTCGCGCCTTCGCCTACGGCCAGGGTCCCAGCCAGACGGCGGCGGCGAGCCGCGACTGGGCGGCCGTGTGTCGCTGGATGGTCATCGGCGCGGGTCAGGCGGTCGTCTGGGGCGCGGGCGCCGCGGCCCTGGCCATGCTGCGCAGCCCGCGCCGGGCGGAACTGTACGACCGGGCCGCGCGCGGCGTCGGCAAGCTGTTCTGGATGAAGGGCTTCGAGCCGCACTTCTATGGAAGCCGTGAACTCGACCGGCTGAACGCCCGGCCCTAGCCCGTCAGCCGCTTGAGGAAGGCCGGCGGGCTCCAGGTCGACCTGTTGACCACCACCCCGGCGATGCGGCCGCCCGCCGCCTCGATCTCGTCGCGCAGGATCAGCGGGTCGCCGGCCGCCGTGCTCTCGGCGGCTACCACCAGAACCGTTGCATCGACGAAGGGCGCGAGGGTTATGGCGGTCGGATTGCGGTCCGCGGCCGGGCTGTCGATCACCACGGTGTCGGCGTGACGCCGCAGGGCGTCCCAGTAGCGCGCGTCGGCCACGGTTTCGGCGCGCTGACCAGAGCGGAGATGTTCGGCGGCGAAGCGGGTCACCCACAAGCGGCCGCCGAGGCACGGCCGCGCCGTGATCAGGCGCGCGGGGTGCACGGGCTTGCCCGCGCGATCGGTGATGCGCGGCGTGACGGCGAAGAAGATCGAACCGTCGGGCGTGGCGATCGCCGCCTTGCCTAGGGCTCCGAAGCGGTCCGGCTCCGCGGCCACCGCCTCCATCTGCCCCTGCTGGGCGAGATCGGCGTCGATCAGCCAGACCGGACGGCGGGCCCTGACGGCGGTCAGACGGGCGTATTCGCGCGCGACCGTGGAGACGCCCTCGCCGGAATTGGCCGCGGCGATCTGGAGCACGCGTCCTCGATGGGCCGGCGCCGGACCCAGCGCCGCCCATAGGGCGGCCATTTCGGCTGTCAGGTCGACCATCGAATCGCTAAACGCCCGGGAACAGGGTTCTACGCTACCATGCCGCGACCGCGCGCATCAGCGCGCCTTCATCGGAGCCACGGCCAGCACGGGCATCTCGAGAGTGCGGCCGGTGGAGGCCGGAGTGACGTAGCCGCGGCGGGTGAACACCCTCAGCAGGCCGACGCACAGGGCCGTGAAGCCGGCGAAGAGAAACACGACGGCCAGCAGCGGAGCCTTCAGACTGGTGCCCCGGGTCGGGGCCTCGGCCCGCTCGATCACCGTGACGTTGTCGGCGCCCGCCGCCACGAGGGCGTTGTCGGCGCGGGCCTGCACCTCGCGCTGCTGGAACTCGCGGATGTGCGCGGTCAGAACCTCGCGGTTGCCGGCCAGGGTGGCATTGGTGGACTCCAGCCGCGTCAGCTCCGCAAGGCGGCTGCGCAGCTGGGCCAGCTGCCCCTCGGCCACGGCCAGACGCGCCGCGAGTCCGTCGCGGTCGGCGGCGGCGGTGATGCGGGCGGTCTCGATGGTGGTGAAGATGGTGCTGGGGCCGGTGCGGACCTCCTTGGCGCCCACGGCCGTTCCGGTGGCGACATAGGCCTGCAGGTCGGCGATCTGCTGCTCGATGTCCTTCACCGGCTGGGCGTCCGGGGTGTAGCGGGACAGCAGGGCCTCGCGCTGGTTGCGCAGCTCGAGGATCTGGTTCTGGGCCGAGATGTTCAGGTCCTGCTGCAGGACCACCTCGACGGGCTGCTCGGCCAGCTGCGCTTCCAGCGTGGCCAGCCGCTGGTTGGCCTGGTTCAGCTGGGCCCGGAGCGAAAGGGCCTCGGCCGCCTGGGCCTGGTACAGGGTCGCCGTCGTCGCCTTGGCGGTGGCGAAATCCGAGATGTTGTTCGAGGCCATAAAGGCCTGGTAGGCGGCGTCCGCCCCGGCGAGGTCTTCCTCGAAGGCTTCGCGCTGGGCGGCGATGGCTGGCGTCGCGCGGTCACGGAAGACGGCGCGACGCTGGACCAGGTACTGGTCGATCACCGCATTGAGAATCGTCGCCGCCCGGGCGGGGTCGGCCGAGGCGTAGGAGGCCGAGATGATGGCGCTGCCCGGGGTGGTGGCGACGCCGAGGCCTGAATCGAGGGCCTTGAGGGCCGCGGCTTTCTTCTGCGCCGGCGTGCCGCGCGCGCCCGGGCCGAGGATGGCGTCCGGTCCGAGCACATCCACGGTCTTCTGCTTGACCGCCAGGCTGCCGAGGATCTGCGCTTCCGACAGGGCGACGGCGTCCGCCTCAAGCGGCTGGCCGCGTTCCGTGGCGCCGACGCGCGGCTGGTAGACGTACTCCTGCCCTACCCCCGCGTAGACGCTGGCGGTGGCCCGGTAGGACTTCTTCAGCGTCAGCACGGCTGCGGTCCCGATCGCGAACACGAGCAGGAAGACGACGATCATCAGCAGCAGTTCGCGGAACAGCAGGCCGATCACGTCCAGAAGGCCGTAGCGCGGGCGGACTGTCGTGTAGGCCGTCGTGCGCATGCGGGCGGACTGATTCCATCTACTGGGCGGTTCGGGACCAGCCTTGGGCCAGCGGCGTTAACCATCGGTTACGCATAACAGGCGACGCTCAACCCGACGCCGTCCCGGGGATGATTCCGCCATGTCCATAGACCGCCGCCTGCTGCTCCTGGGCCTCGCCGGCGCCGGCGGGACGCTGGTCGCCGGCTGCGCAGGCAATGACCACCGCTCGCGCATGCCCTTGCCCGGAGCCGCCGGCGGCGATCGCGTGCGAGCGACGGGCCGCAGCGCCTTTCCCGAGGTCGCTTTCGCCGACTGGACGGAGATGGAGCCTGAATACGTTCTCTACCCCGGGGACGAGATCGAGATCGCCACGCCCACAGCAACCGAGCTGACCCGTACGCAGAAGATCGGTCCCGACGGGCGGATCTCCCTTCCCCTGGCCGGACAGATCCTGGCGGCCGACCGGACCATCGCGGAAGTCGAGGCGGACGCGGCCGCGGCCTTCGCCCCCTATCTGAGACGGCCGCTGGTCGAGGTGACCCTGAAGGCGGCCGGACCGATCCAGGTCTGGGTGGACGGCGAGGTGCGGACGCCGGGCGTCTATCAGATGACCGGGGACATCGACGCCTATCAGGCGGTCATCCAGGCCGGCGGCTTCCTGCCGACGGCCCGCCAGCAGGAAGTGGCGCTGATCCGCCGGGGGCCGGGCGGGGTGCGCATGATGCGGGCGGTTGATCTCCGCCCCCGGAATGGAGAAGTCGTCGCCCTGCGCCGCAACGACATCATCTTCGTGCCGCGCTCCAACATCGGCGAAGTGGCGAACTTCGTCAGTCTGTTCCGCAACGCCCTGCCGATCGGCTTCAGCTACGCGATCGGCGGGCAGTATCAGCAATTCTGAGCGGTCAGCGGCCGTCAGGCCGCGAGGTTGACCACGCCGGCGTCGATCCAGCGGCGGGCGGCGCGCTGGGCTTCGGCGATCTCGTCCTGCTCCATCTCCTGGCTCATCTCGCGGCGATAGACGCGAGCCTCGATCGAGCCCTTCATGGCGGCCAGGTTGAAGATCATGTGGGCCGAGACGCGGTCCATCGGGCAGCCGCCCTGGCCGCTGGAGTACATCATGCCAAGGCGGAACAGGTCGTCGCCGCTCATGTCGGCGGTGGGCAGGGGCAGGCCCTGCTCTTCCGTGGTCACTGGCGCGGTTTCTTGCGCGATCATCACCGTATCTCCCGAACCGGAGCCCTTCTGGCCCCGCCCTCTGACCCGTGATGAAATACCCGCGGTTTGAAGTTAAAGTTAACAGCGACGGGCCCTCTCGGGCCTTTTCAGTAAAGCCCGGATGAATACTGGCGCGTCCCTTCAGACCTCTGAAATCTCCTGGCAACGAGTGGTTTACCGAGGTTGATCGGACGTGAACCGGAGGCCGTGCCGGACCGCGTCTCCGCACGCGACGCCGGAAGCGCGCCGCATTTCGTTCAGTGACGGTTCATGATCGGGGCGCGACCTTGGCCACAAGCCGTCTGACAGGGGCGTGCAGGAAGAACCGAGAATGAAACGCTCACTGATGGTCGCCGCCTCGATCGCGGCCTTCGTCGTCCCGGCGGTCTCGCCGCTGACCGCCATGGCCCAGGATGGCCGCTCCAACCGGGAGGCCGCCCGCGAACAGCGGCGCGAGGCCCGTCCCGAGCGGCGCGCCTCCACGCCCGCGCCCCAATCACGCCGCGAGACGCCGCCGCCTCAGCCTCGCGCCGAGCGGCCCAGCCGCCCCGAGGTCCGTCAGGAACGTCGGGACGATCGTCAGGATCGCCGTCAGGACCGGCGCGAAGACCGCCAGGAGCGTCGCGCCGACCAGCCCGCGCGGCCGGAAGCTCGCCCGGTTCGGCCGGAAGTCCGGCAGGAGCGCCGTGAGAACCGCCAGGAACGCCGCGAGGATCGGCGTGACGACCGGCAGGATCGTCGCCAGGATCGCCGGGATGACCGTCAGGCGCGTCCCAACCGGCCGGACGCACGCCAGGACCGTCGTGACGACCGCCGCGAGTGGCGGCAGGACCGTAGGGACAACCGCCAGGGTCGACGGGAGGATCGCCGCGACTATCGCGAGTTCCGTCAGCGCTTCAATGCCGACCAGTGGCGTCGTGACTGGAACCGTCGCCATGCCCGCGACTGGTGGCGGAACGACCACCGCTGGCGGGGGTACTCGGGCGTCCGGATCGGCTTCTATTTCGCCCCCGGCTACGGCTACTACAGCGTGCCGCGCAGCTACTGGAACCAGCGCTGGCGGATCGGCGACTTCCTGCCCTCGATCTTCTGGCGTTACCGCCTGAGCGACTGGCGCACCTATGGCCTCGGCTATCCGCCGGAGGGCACGCGCTGGGTGCTGGTCGACAATCACATCTATCTGATCGACGAATACGACGGCTACATCATCGACGTCATCTACGACGCCTGGAGCTGGTAAGCCGTCCGAGAGGATGGAGCGCCCGGGGGGGGGCGGGGGCCGCCGCGGCCGAGGGGTGTGACGTTGGGCGTGACAGGGGCCCCTTGAACCTGTTTTTTGCG
>JAEZIH010000196.1 GCA_023416055.1 Pseudomonadota bacterium
AGCCGCCAGCTGACCTCGATCGAGATCAACGGCACCTACTATTCCACCTTCAAGCCGGACAGCTGGATGAAGTGGCGGGACGAGACGCCGGACGGCTTCGTCTTCTCGGTCAAGGCCAGCCGCTACTGCACCAACCGCAAGGTGCTGTCGGACATGGGCGAGTCCATGGGCCGGTTCCTGGATCAGGGCCTGACCGCGCTCGGCGACAAGCTGGGGCCGATCAATTGGCAGTTCATGGGCACGAAGAGGTTCGATCCGGAGGACTTCGAAGGCTTCCTCAAGCTGCTTCCGAAGGAGAAGGACGGGCTGCGGCTGCGGCACGCGCTGGAGGTGCGGAACGCCAGCTTCGACACGCCGCAGTTCTACGACTTGGCGGCGAAGTACGGCGTGGCCATCGTCTATGCCGAGGATGACGAGGCGCCGGAGTGGCCGCGCATCGACCAGCCCACGGCGGACTTCACCTACGCGCGCCTGATGTCGAGCCGCGAGGACGAACCCACCGGCATGACCTCCGCCGAGCTGGACGCCATCGCGGCGCGCGCCCGCGCCTGGGCCACGCGCGGCGACGTCTACGCCTACTTCATCGCCGGCGCGAAGGTGCGCAACCCCGCGGCCGCGCAGGCGCTGATCGCACGGCTCGGGTGATGACCGCCCGGCTCGCCGGCAGCTGTCACTGCGGGGCCCAGCGGTTCACCGCCCCCGCCCCGGAATCGGTGACCGAGTGCAACTGCTCGAGCTGCACCAAGCGGGGGACCCTGGCCGCTTATTACGCGCCGGGCGAGGTCGAGTTCGACCTGACGCCCGACCGGCTGGCCGCCTATCAGTGGGGCGACCGGATGATGACCTTCCACCACTGCGTCGTCTGCGGCTGCGCCGTCCATGCGGAGTCCGAAGCCTGGATGACCGCCGGGGGCGAGGAGCGGCCGGCGCGCGTGGTCGTGAACGCCCGGCTGTTCGACGGGCTGGACCTGCAGGCCCTGCCGTTCCGCCGGGTCAACGGACGCGACGACTGGTGAGCGGTCGCGGAACAGCGATACGCATTACCGCGGATTAAGCGATAGAGCTTGCCTTGTCTTGCTAGGTACCTGTCGTTGCAAGACAGGAGGCTTGAATGAGCGACAAGGACGTTATTTCACTGCGTAAACAGGTGCGCCAGCTGCAGGCGGTCACCCTCGCCATGGGCGCAGGCTGGCCCTGGTGCTCGTGACCGGAGCGGCGCGCGACCCGGTCCAGGACGAGATCAAGGCCCGGCGCATCGCCCTGGTCGACTCGCGCGGCGTGGAACGGGTGGTGATGGGGGAAGACACCGGCCGGCAGCATGGCCGCTCGGCGGCGGTCTGGATCTATGACGAGACCGGCGCCGAACGCGGCGGCATGGGCACCTTTGAAAACGGCCAGGCCTCGATCGCTCTGGACGCCCCTGTCGGCGTGGGCGCGGCGATGCGCGACCGTCTCGGGCTGATCGTGTCCCGCACCGGCGGCGCGGCCATCCAGTTGAACAACAATGACACCAGCGTGCCGGTGCGGCTGGTTGCAGACCCGGCGGGCGGCGGCGGCGTGGAGCTGATCGAGTTCGACCACGACGAGAAGAAGGCCCTCATCCGTCGCCTCAGCTATGGCGAAGACGTTCGGCGCGAGGTCCCCATCGGCTGACGATGGTTGGCGCCGGTGGGGGCGGGGTCTAGTCAGAAGGCCCCCGCCCCTGCCCGGATCCCCCCATGCCCATCGCCACCCGCGCCTTCGCCGCCACCGCCGCCGACGCCCCGCTGAGCCCGTGGCGGTTCGACCGCCGGGACCCGGGTCCGAACGACGTCGCCATCGAGATCCGATACTGCGGCGTCTGCCATTCCGACGTGCACGTGGCGAAGAACGAGCTGGGCGGCGGCACCCGCTATCCCATCGTTCCGGGCCACGAGATCGCCGGGGTGGTGACCGCGGTCGGCGGCGACGTCAGCCGCTTCAGGGTCGGCGACCGGGTCGGCGTCGGCTGCATGGTCGACAGCTGCCGCAGCTGCGCCGCCTGCCGCGAGGGCGAGGAGCAGTATTGCGAGCCGGGCATGACCCAGACCTACGGCTCCTATGACCCGAAGGGCGAGGCGGTCGGGCAGTCGATGACCCAGGGCGGCTACTCGGACCGCATCGTGGTCGACCAGGACTTCGTGCTGCGCATTCCGGACGCCCTGCCGCTGGACGCCGCCGCGCCCCTGCTGTGCGCCGGGATCACGACCTGGAGCCCGCTGCGCCAATGGAAGGTCGGGCCGGGATCGAAGGTGGCGGTGATCGGCCTGGGCGGTCTGGGCCACATGGCGGTCAAGCTGGCTGCGGCCCTGGGCGCCGAGGTGACGGTGCTGTCGACCTCAGACCGCAAGAAGGCGGACGCCGAACGGATGGGCGCGCGGCACTTCCTGATCAACTCGGACAAGGCGGCGATGAAGGCCGCGGCCGAGAAGTTCGACCTGATCATCAACACCGTGTCGGCCACGCACGAGATCGCCGGGCATGTGAACCTTCTGGCGCGGGACGGGACGATGGTGATGCTGGGCCTGACCACCGAGGGGCTGCCGGTCTACGCCATGCCCCTGCTGTGGCGGCGGCGGCGGATCGCCGGCTCTCTGATCGGGGGCATCCGCGAGACCCAGGAGATGCTGGATTTTTGCGCCGAACACGGCATCGCCTGCGACATCGAGCTGATCGCCCCGCACCAGATCAACGAGGCCTGGGCGCGGATGGAGCGGTCCGACGTGCGCTACCGCTTCGTCATCGACATGGCGCGGATGGAGGGCTGAGCTCTCCCCTCGACCCCCGCCATTTGCAACGATACAACCTTGGCCGAACGGCTTCCGGCAGAGAGGCCTCAAGGACAGGAAACACTTATGGCTCGCGTCGCATTCGTGACCGGGGGAACCCGGGGCATCGGCAAGGCGATCGTCCAGCGGCTGAAGGAAGACGGCATGGCCGTCGCCGCCGGCTATTCCGGCAATGAGGAGGCCGCCCGCGCCACCGCCGAGGAGCTGGGCGTGATGGTGGTGAAGGGCAATGTCGGCTCGTTCGAGGATTGCCAGCGCGCCGTGGCCGAGGTCGAGGCGGCTCTGGGCCCGATCGACACCCTGATCAACAACGCCGGCATCACCCGCGACGGCTTCTTCCACAAGATGACCGCCGATCAGTGGTCGGACGTCATCCGCGTGAACATGGACAGCGTCTTCAACATGACGCGCCAGGTCATCAACGGCATGCGCGACCGGGGCTTCGGGCGCATCGTCAACATCAGCTCGATCAACGGCCAGAAGGGCCAGATCGGCCAGGCCAACTATTCCGCCGCCAAGGCCGGGATGATCGGCTTCACCAAGGCGCTGGCGCTGGAGAACGCGCGCAAGGGCGTGACCGTGAACTGCATCGCCCCCGGCTACATCGACACCGAGATGGTGGGCGCCATGGACGAGAAAGTGCTGGCCTCGATCGTCGCCCAGATCCCGGTGGGAAGGCTCGGAAAAGGCGAGGAAATCGCGGACATGGTGTCTTGGCTGGCCGGGGAACGTGCCGGATATGTCACAGGCTGCACCCTGTCGCTGAACGGCGGTCAGTATCTGGTCGGCTAGGGGCCGTCCGCCCAAAATCCGCCGCGCAGCGATTGCACGACGATCGGCATGGAGTTGACGGCGAGGGTCAGAACGGCGCGGAGGCCGCTTCCGACTGCGATGGCGATCGCCCTCGCGGCCGTCGCCCTGTCGATGACGGGCTTCGTCTCCGATTCCGTCGCCCAGAACCGCGGCAACGCCCAGGCCGAACAGAGCCGGTCCCTGCGCGACCGACGGCCGGACCCGCCCAGCCTGCCGCCTGTCGGCCGCTATGTCGCCGATTCCGGCGAGGGCTTCATTCTCGACCGGTCGGGCCGCCATCCGCTGCTGCGCTTCGACCGCCGCGACGAGACCTGGGTGTTGCGCCCGAGCGCAGCGCCGCGCGGCGACGTCATCTATCGCAACGACGCCGGCGAGCAGGTGCTGCGGGTGACGCCCAGCGGCGGCATGACGGTCTACACGCCGCGGTCGCCGGGCGGCTCGCCCGCCTCGTTCGCGGGCAGCGGCCAGAGCCTGACGCCCCCGACCCTCGGGCCAGTCCTGCTGTTCCGGCTGATGGCCCAGCGCAGCGCCATGGTCAGCCAGGTCGTCGGCCGTCTGGTCGAGGTCAATCTGGACGGCCAACAGTCGGAGGCGCTGTGCGTCGACGCCCTTGTGGTCACCACCGAGGCGGTGATCCGCATCGCTCGCTCGCCGACCGCTCGCCAGTACATCTCCGAGCTGCGCAGCATCAGCATCGTCGAGGGCGAACGGGCCGGGGTGACCTATTCGCGCGGACGGCTGGTGGTCACCGTCGATCCGGGCGAGGGCATGGCCGGGCGGCCGTCGTCCGCACGCGTCATCCGCACGATACTGCCGCGCACCTAGCCGGCGAAGGCGTCCTTGGCGGCGCGCCGTTCCGCAAACTCTGCTGCGTCAGCCGCCCGCAGGAAGGGGTTGAAGGCCTTCTCGGCCCCGATGGTCGTCGGCACGGTCGGCTGCCCCCGCTCGCGCGCCGCGAAAATCGCCGCAGCCCGCGCCGCCATCTCGGGCCGGTCGTCGAGGCTGAGGGCGAAGCGGGCGTTCGACGCCGTGTACTCGTGGGCGCACCACACCACGGTGTCGTCGGGCCAGGCGGCGAGCGCCTGCAGGCTACTCCACATCTGTTCGGGGACGCCTTCGAACAGGCGGCCGCAGCCGAGCACGAACAGGACGTCTCCGACGAAGGCCTGTCCGCCGTCGGCGTCGCGATAGACGATGTGTCCGAGGGTGTGGCCGGGGGCGTCGGTGACCTCGAGCGCCGTCTCGCCCAGCCTCACCGTCTCGCCGCCGCGCACCACGCGGTCCAGCGGCGCGGCGCGGCGCACCTCTTCCGGGCCGAGGATCTCGCAGCCGGTCGCGGCTTTGAGGGCGGCGTTGCCCTGTGTGTGGTCCGGGTGCCAGTGGGTGTTCAGGATCAGGTCCAGCCGACCCCAGCCCGAGCGCTCCAGCTCGCCCAGGATGGCGTCAGCCTCCGGCGTGTCGATCGTGGCCACGATGCCGGTGGCGCGGTCCCGGACGAGGAAGCCGTAGTTGTCCGAAAGGCAGGGAAAGAGGCGAACGTCGAGGGCCATGCCGCATTCTAGCAGCGGCCCCCGCGGCGGCCTATGGTGGACGGATGCGGCGCAGCATCGAAGAGCTTCGGACCTTCTACGGCGAACCGGCCGGGGCCCTGGCGCGCCGGCTGCTGGCGCGGCGGCTGGAAGACGCCTGGGGCGAGGCTGCGAACTGCGACGTGCTGGGGATCGGCTACGCCACGCCCTGGCTCGACGCCTTCGTCGGCGCCCGGCGGGTGGTGGCGGCCATGCCCGGCGGCCAGGGCGTGGAGCTGTGGCCGGCGGCGGGTCGCAACCGGACGGTCCTGGTCGATGACCGCCGCCTGCCGTTCCCGGCGGGGAGCTTCGACCGCATCCTTCTGGTCCACGCCCTCGAGGAGGCCGATGACGCCGCCGCCCTGCTGACAGAGGCGGTCAGGGCGCTGTCGCCGGCAGGCCGGATCATCCTGATCGCCGCCGCCCGGGGCGGGCTGTGGTCGCGGGTGGAGACCACGCCCTTTGGCTATGGTCGGCCCTTCACCCGGCGCCAACTGGAGCGGCTGGTGCGCGAGGCGGGCCTGGAGCCGACAGCCTGGTCGCAGACGCTTTACGTACCGCCATGGGGCCCGCTGCTGCCCCTGGCCGACGGCTTCGAGCAGGTCGGCCGCCGCGTGGCCCCGGGCGCCGCCGGCGTGATCCTGCTTGAAGCCACGCGTCAGGCCTATGCGCGGGTCCATCCGGGCGCGGCGACGGCGGCGGCCCCGGTGCTGACCCCGGCGCTCAACCCCCAACCGGCGTCCCGCCTGCACCGTGACGGGGCCTGACGGGGTGCAGGCGCTTTGCAGGCGGCCGGCCAGGCCGTAAAGGGCGGTCATGCAGCGACTGATCCTGATGCGGCACGCCGAGGCCGACCCGGCCCGCGGTGCGGGCGGCGACCGCGATCGCGCCCTGTCGGCGCG
>JAEZIH010000301.1 GCA_023416055.1 Pseudomonadota bacterium
CGGCCCCTGGCTCTGCCCCAGCAGCACCTCGTAGAGCGCCCCGAACCAGGCCCGCAGCGGCTCGAAGGCGTGCTCCTTGCCCACCGCATAGACCTCGTTCTGGATCACCTCGCCGTCCACCGTATCCGCCGGCAGAGCCTTCAACCGCCCCGCCAGGTCCAGCAGCGCCGTCCGCTCCTGCTCGGTCGGCAGGCGATACGACTTCGCCGGCTTCACGAAGTCCTCGTAGTAGTTCAGCGCATGGCCCATCAGCCGGTCCAGCGTCGGCTCGCTTTCGGCCGTCGCTCCCGGCAGGTACCGGCCGAAATAGGCCCACAGCTGGTCCTTGTTCGACGCATTGGCCACGCCGACCAGGTTCAGAAGCAAGGAGAACGACACCGGGCTGGCCGCCTCGGGCGGATTGCCCGCGTGGATTGACCACACCGCGTTGTCGATGCGCTTCGCGGGCTCCTGGGTCCGGTACTGGTCGATGAAGCTCAGATAGTCATCGATCGCGCGCGGAATGACGTTGAAGTGCAGGCTCTTGGCCGACTTCGGCGACTGGAACATGTACCACGACAGGCTCTCGGGCGTGCCGTAGCGCAGCCACTCCTCCATCGTCAGGCCGTTGCCCTTCGACTTCGAAATCTTCTTGCCCTCGATGTCGAGGAAGAGCTCGTAGTTGAAACCCTCCGGCGCCACGCCGCCCAGCGCCCGACAGATCTTGCCACTCTCGCGCACGCTCTCGATCAGGTCCTTGCCCGACATTTCATAGTCGACGTCCAGCGCCGTCCAGCGCATGGCCCAGTCGGGCTTCCACTGCAGCTTCACATGACCACCGGTGACCGGGACCTCCGTGCGACCGCCGGCCGGATCGTCGAACACGATCGTGCCCCTGGCCACGTTCCGCTCCAGCGTCGGCACCTGCAGCACATGACCGGTCACCGGGCTGATCGGCAGGAAGGGCGAATAGGTCGCCCGCCGCTCCTCGCCCAGGGTCGGCAGCATGATCGCCTGCACCGCGTCGAACCGTTCCAGCAGACGCAGCAGCACCTCGTCGAACCGGCCCGAGCGGTACTGCTCGGTCGAGGACAGGAATTCGTATTCAAAGCCGAAGCCGTCGAGAAAGGCGCGCAGCCGGGCGTTGTTGTGCGCCCCGAAGCTGTCGTGCGTCCCGAACGGGTCGCGCACCACGGTCAGCGGCTTGTGCAGATCCTCGGCCAGCATCTCCGGATTGGGGATGCCCTCCGGCACCTTCCTGAGCCCGTCCATGTCGTCGCTGAACGCCACCAGCCGCGTCGGCCAGTGATCGCCGGTCAGCGCCCGGAAGGCGTTGCGCACCATGGTGGTCCGCGCCACCTCGCCGAACGTCCCCATGTGCGGCAGCCCCGACGGTCCGTAGCCCGTCTCGAACACCACCGGCTTGCGCAGCGTCTCGAACGTCGCCAGCGCCTCGTCCGCCTTGCCGGCGTCGATCAGCAGCTTCGCCGCTTCCCGCTCCGCATCCGACAGCCGCTTCTTCAGAACATGGTTCAGAAGATTGCGGGCCTGTTCGAACGGCCACGACCGGGCGTCGCGCGCGAGGGTTTCGAGGTTCTGCAGCATGGGCGCGGTTTGCAGCTTCCGCGCCCTTGGGTCAACGCGGGATCACCGGCCGCGCCCCACCGCCCAGGCCACCACAGCTGCGCCCGCGCCGACGATCAGGGCGTCCTCGATCAGGCCGCTCCTGGTCTGGCCGATGGCGCGCATGCCCCGCTTGCGCACCGCCAGGGTCGCATAGGCCAGCGGCACGGCCGTCGCCACGGCCAGCCCGGCGCCGGTCCGCTCCCGTCCCCGTGGCGCCAGCGCCCCGCCAGCGATGCCCGCGCTCATCAACCGCGCCAGCAGGCCGAGGAAGACGGTGCGGTCCGGCGCCGACTTCATCTTGTCGCCGAGCAGCTCGCCCACCCCCATGGCCAGGGCCCCGACGGTGAACAGCGGATGGGTCAGCAGACGCAGCCGTCCCGGCGTCTCGCGCCCGGCGACATGGGCCACGGCCAGCGCCGCCATCGGCGTCATCGACCGGGCCGAGGCGACGGCGCCGATCAGGGCGGAGGGAAGGAGGTCAGTAGTTTTCATCCGCCTGTAACTCCCCGCCTGCCCGGTCGTTCACGGGCTGCGGCCTTGACCCCGCCACAGCCGCGTGGCCTGTGCCCCGCTCCATGAAGACCGCCGACTTCGACTTCGACCTGCCGGAAGACCGGATCGCCCTGCGCCCCGCCGAGCCGCGTGATTCCGCGCGCCTGCTGGTCGTGCGCGACGGCGAGCTTGAGGACAGGATCATCCGCGACCTGCCGGACTTCCTGCGCCCCGGCGACGCCCTGGTGTTCAACGACACCCGCGTCATCCCCGCCCGCCTGTCCGGCGTGCGCCAGCGCCCCGGCCCGGAAGGCGAAACCCTGACCGTCGAGGTCGAGGCCACCCTGCACCATCGCGACGCCCCGGATGTCTGGTCGGCCTTCATGAAGCCCGGCAAGCGCATCAAGCCCGGCGACCGCATCCGCTTCGGCGCCCACGGAGAAGCCGCCTGCGAACTGGGGCGGCTCGATGCGACGGTCGAGGCCAAGGGCGAGGACGGCCTGGTGACCCTGCGCTTCGACCTGTCCGGCCCCTTCCTCGACGAGGCCATCCGCGACGTCGGGGTCATGCCCCTGCCGCCCTACATCGCCGCCAAGCGGCCGGAAGACGAGCGCGACCGCACCGATTACCAGACCATCTTCGCCCACTGGGACGGCTCGGTCGCCGCCCCTACCGCCGGCCTGCATTTCACCCCCGCCCTGCTGGACGCGCTGACCGCCCGTGGCGTCTCCACTCACGCGGTCACCCTGCACGTCGGCGCCGGCACCTTCCTGCCGGTCAAGGCCGAGGACGTCGCCGACCATCGCATGCATTCGGAATGGGGCGAGGTTTCCGCCGAAACCGCCGAGGCCCTCAGCGCCGTCCGCGCCGCCGGGGGCTGCATCGTCTGCGTCGGCACCACCTCCCTGCGCCTGCTGGAAAGCGCGGCGGGCGAGGACGGGGTGATCCGCCCGTTCCATGGTGACACGGCCATCTTCATCACCCCCGGCTACCGCTTCCGCGCCGCCGACGTGCTGATGACCAACTTCCATCTGCCGAAGTCGACCCTGTTCATGCTGGTCTCGGCCTTCGCCGGGCTGGAGACGATGAAGGCCGCCTACGCCCACGCGGTGGAGGCCGGGTACCGGTTCTACTCCTACGGTGACGGCAGCCTGCTGTTTCGGGCGAGCGAATGACCGAGGCCCTGCCCGAAGACCTCGCCGCCGCGCTCGATGGGCTGGCCCGCGCCGCCGCCGAAGCGGAGCTCCGAGATCCGTGGTGGGTGTTCGGCGGGGCGGCCATGGCGCTGGTCGGGCTGAGCGACTGGCGCGTGCCCGACATCGACGTCCTCGCCAGCCCCGGCGACGTGCGTCGACTGGCCGAGGCGCTCGACGCCTGCATCGTCACCGATCCCGGAGAGGGCCAGTTCCGCTCCCGCGTCTACGCCCGCACCGAGGGCCGGGCCGTTCCCATCGAGCTGATGGCCGGGCTGGAGGTGCGCACCGGCCCCGACTGGCGGCCGGTCGAGTTCGGCAGCCGCCTGCCGGTGGCGGTGG
>JAEZIH010000001.1 GCA_023416055.1 Pseudomonadota bacterium
CGCCGCCCGCGCCGCGCTGGCGCCGCGCTGAACCGCCTGCTAGACCGCTCGCACCATGACCGTCCGCGTGTTTCGCCCGATTTCGATTAGCCGCCCGGCGTAGCGCCGCAGGGCTCCGCCCCGCGCACGCCGGGACACCGAAATCCACGCGAACGATCACACACGACGAAACGAGACTTCATGGCTGACGCCACCGACACTCCTTCCGGCCGCGACTACCGCGACACCGTCTTCCTGCCGGAGACGCCCTTCCCCATGCGCGGCGGCCTGCCCCAGAAGGAGCCGCTGATCCTCGAACAGTGGGGCGACCTCTATTCGACCCTGCGCAAGCAGCGCCAGGCCGAGGGCGCGCCCCTCTACGTCCTCCACGACGGCCCGCCCTACGCCAACGGCGACATCCACATCGGCCACGCCCTCAACAAGACGCTGAAGGACTTCGTGGTCCGCAGCCGCTTCCTGCTCGGCTATGACGTCGACTACGTGCCCGGCTGGGACTGCCACGGCCTGCCCATCGAGTGGAAGATCGAGGAGCAGTTCCGGGCCAAGGGGCGGCGCAAGGACGAGGTCTCCAAGGCCGAGTTTCGCCAGGCCTGCCGCGAATACGCCGCCGGCTGGATTGACGTGCAGCGCGAGCAGTTCAAGCGCCTCGGCGTCACCGGCGACTGGGCGAGCCGCTACGCCACCATGGACTTCCCGACCGAGGCGGCCATCGTCGCCGAGTTCCACAAATTCAAGAACTCGGGCCAGCTGTACCGCGGCTCCAAGCCGGTGATGTGGAGCCCGGTGGAGCGCACCGCCCTCGCCGACGCCGAGATCGAGTACCACGACCACGTCAGCCCGACGATCTGGGTCAAATTCCCCGTCACCGGCGCGACCGACGACCATCCGGACGACCTGCTGGCCTTCCGCAGCTCGACGCCCTCGATCGTGATCTGGACCACCACGCCGTGGACCATCCCGGCCAACCGGGCGATCAGCTACGGCCCCGACATCGCCTACGGCCTCTACGAGGTCACGGCCATGGAGGAAGGGCTGGAGTTCGAGCCGTGGGCGAAGCCGGGCGACCGCCTGATCCTCGCCGACAAGCTGGCCGAGGAAGTCTTCAAGGCCGCGAAGATCGCCGGCTGGACCCGCGTCGGCGACCTCAACCCGTCAGGCCTGGAGTGCGCCCACCCGCTGGCCCCGCTGTCTTCGGGCTACGGCTTCTCCGTGCCCCTGCTGGCGGGCGACCACGTCACCGACGACGCCGGCACGGGCTTCGTGCACACCGCCCCCGGCCACGGCGCCGACGACTTCGAGGTGTGGAAGGCCCACGGCCACCACGAGGTGCCCGACACCGTCGACCCCGACGGCGCCTATTATCCGCACGTCCCGCTGTTCGCCGGCCTCAAGGTGCTGGAGACCGAGGGCAAGAAGACCGGCAGGTTCGGCCCCGCCAACCCGGCGGTGATCGACAAGCTGATCGAGGCCGGCGCCCTGCTGGCCCGCGGCCGGCTGGAGCACTCCTACCCGCACAGCTGGCGCTCCAAGGCCCCGGTCATCTTTCGCAACACGCCGCAGTGGTTCATCCGCATGGACAAGCCGCTGCAGGACGACGGCACCCTGCGGGAGCGGGCGCTGGCGGCCATCGACGCCACCGCCTTCCACCCCGCCGCCGGCAAGAACCGCATCCGCTCAATGGTGGAGGGACGCCCTGACTGGCTGATCAGCCGCCAGCGCGCCTGGGGCACGCCGCTCGCCATGTACGTGGACAAGGAGACCGGCCAGCCCCTGCATGACCCCGAGGTCGACGCCCGCATCGTGGCGGCCATCGCCGAGGGCGGGGCCGACGCCTGGTTCACCCGCCCGGACGCCGACTTCCTCGGCCAGCACGACCCGGACCGCTACGAGAAGGTGGAGGACATCCTCGACGTCTGGTTCGACTCCGGCTGCACCCACGCCTTCACCCTCGAAGGGCGCGAGAACACCCGCTGGCCGGCCGACCTCTACCTCGAGGGCTCGGACCAGCACCGCGGCTGGTTCCAGTCCAACCTGCTGGAAGGCTGCGGCACCCGCGGCCGCGCCCCCTACGAGGCGGTCCTGACCCACGGCTTCACCCTCGACGAGAACGGGGAGAAGATGTCCAAGTCAAAGGGCAACACCACCGACCCTGCGACCGTCATCAAGGAGTCCGGCGCCGACATCCTGCGCCTCTGGGTGGCCCTGGTGGACTATGCCGAGGACCAGCGGATCGGGAAGCAGATCCTGCAGACCACCGTCGACGCCTACCGCAAGCTGCGCAACACGGTGCGCTACCTGCTCGGCGCCCTGGCCGGCTTCGACGAGGCCGAGCGCCTGCCGTACGACCGCATGCCGCCGCTGGAGCAGTTCATCCTGCACCGCCTGTGGGAGCTCGATGGCCAGGTCCGCAAGGCCTATCAGGAATACCGCTTCCAGGACGTGGTCCGGCCGGTGCTGGAGTTCTGCTCCAACGACCTGTCAGCCCTCTATTTCGACGTCCGCAAGGACAGCCTCTACTGCGACCGGCCCGACGCCGACCGCCGCCGCGCCGCCCGCACGGTGATGGACGAGGTGTTCATGCGCCTCACCGCCTGGCTGGCCCCGCTGGTCCCCTTCACCATGGAGGAGGCCTGGACCACCCGCTTCCCCGACGCCGGGACCAACTGCGCCCGCGTCATCCCGGAAACCCCCGGCGAGTGGCGCAACCCGGCCGAGGCCGAGCGCTGGGCCGGGGTGCAGACGGTGCTGGAGATCGTCAACGAGGCGCTCGAGGCCGCCCGCCGCGACAAGCGCATCGGCGGTGCCCTCGACGCCTGGCCGGTGGTTGCCGGGCCCGCCCACGCCTTCGCCCCCTTCGAGGGCCTCGACCCCGCCGAGGTGTTCCGCACCTCGGGCGCCGAGCTGGTCCCGGGCGGCGATGCGGTGACCGTGGACGTCCGCCTCGCCGAGCATCCGAAATGCGCCCGCTCGTGGCGGCGCGTGCCGGACGTGGGCTCCGACTCCGACTATCCGGAGCTCAGCGCCCGCGACGCCGACGCCGTCCGCTGGCTGGACGCGCGCCGGGCCTAAGGAAAAGGCCCCGCCGAAGCGGGGCCTGATCCGGCGTCAGCTGCGGGGCGAGAGCGGCCTCCGCCCCCGCAGCGCCTGCACCTACTCCGTGCGGCGCCCGGCGCGGGGCTGGGTCTCCGCGAGGGCGAGAGCCGCCTCCGCCAGGGCTTCCGTGGCCTGTTCGCGGGCCTGGTCGGCGATCTCCCTCGTCCGAAGCGCCAGGGCCCCTGCATCCTGGCGGGCCGGAGCGTGGGCGCGACGTGCGCGGGCCTCGGCCTGGGCCTGCGCCGCCTGGGCCATGGTGAGGCGAGCCCCTTCAAGGGCGGCGTCCACCTCGGCCTGCTCTTCCGGCCTCAGGTCCCGGTACTCCACCACCCCGCCGTTGATGACGAACCTCTGCTGCGGCGACGCCGGCGCAGCCTGCGGCGCACGCGGGGCGCGCA
>JAEZIH010000039.1 GCA_023416055.1 Pseudomonadota bacterium
GCCCAGGAGGTCCGCTACTACGACGTGCCGCCCGGCGGCCGCGCCCACGACGTCGCCGTCACGCCGGAGGGCGACGAGGTCTGGTGGACGGTCCAGCGCGGCGGGGCGCACGGCATTCTCGATCCCGCCACCGGCGAGACCACCATCATTCCGCTGGGCGAAGGCTCGGCCCCGCACGGGGTGATCGTCGGGCCGGACGGAAACGCCTGGATCACCGACGGCGGCCAGAACGCCATCGTCCGGGTCGACCGCGAAACGCGCGAGGTGAAGGTCTGGCCGCTGCCAGAGGACATCGGCCCGATCAACATGAACACGGCGACCTTCGACCAACGCGGGCGCATCTGGTTCACCGGCCAGACCGGCTTCTACGGCCGCCTCGACCCGGCCACCGACGACATGCAGGTGTGGGACGCGCCGCGCGGCCGCGGCCCCTACGGCATCACCACCACGCCGTCGGGCGAGGTCTGGTACGCCTCGCTGGCGGGCAGCCATATCGCGAAGGTCGACCTCGACACCGGCGAGGCGACCATCGTCGAGCCGCCGACGCCGGACCAGGGCGCGCGGCGCATCTGGTCCGACAGCCAGGGGCGGCTGTGGGTCAGCGAGTGGAACAGCGGAAACGTCAGCGTCCACGATCCGCGTGACGGCAGCTGGCGCACCTGGAAGCTGCCGGGCGAGGCGCCGAAGACCTACTCCGTCTATGTCGACGAGCGCGACAAGGTGTGGCTGACCGACTTCGCCGCCAACGCCATCGTGCTGTTCGATCCGGAAACCGAGACCTTTAAGAGCTTCCCCAGCGACCGCGAGGGGGCCAACGTGCGCCAGATGCTGGGCCGGCCGGGCGAGGTCTGGGGCGCGGAATCGGGCACGGACCGGCTGGTCGTGATCCGCTACGGCGAATGAGCCGGGCGTGATCGGGCTCATCCTTCTCGCCCTCCTCGGCGTGCAGACGCCGCCGGATCCCGGCGCGCGCGCCTTCCAGCGCTGCGCCGCCTGCCATTCCCTCCAGCCCGATCCGCGCAGTCCGGCTCCGCACCTGTCAGGGGTGGTGGGGCGCCGGGCCGGGGCGGTGGAAGGCTTCCGCTATTCCGGGGCCATGCGCGCGGCCGGGCGCCGCGGCCTGGTCTGGGACGAGGCGACGCTGGAGCGCTTCCTCGCCGACCCCGAGGCGGTCGTACCGGGCACGGACATGCCATTCCAGGGCGGCGGGGCAGCCGAGCGCGCGGCGGTGATCGACTGGTTGCGCCGCCAGCGCTGTTCGGACGCAACGGCTTGTGATCGTCCGAGGGTAGGCTTGGCGGCGGCTGGGGGTTAGTCCTGTCCGACCTTCAGCTGGAACCGGTTACATGCGCCACGCCTCCTTCGCCCCGTCCCGTCGCTTTCTTCTGGCCGGAGGCGCGGTGACCGCGGGGCTGATGCTGGCGCCGCGGATGGCGGCGGCGCAGGCTCGGGACAATCTGGCCCGCGTCAACGACCTGATCGCCCGCATGACCATCGAGGAGAAGGCCGGCCAGCTGAACCTGCAGAACGATCCGTTCCGCTGGCGGCCCGAGGGCGTGAATCCGGGCGACGCCCTGGACACCGATCAGGAGAAGACCGCGGCCGACATCCGCGCCGGACGGATCGGGGCGCTGTTCAACGGCGTCGGGGCGAAGACCACCCGCTTCGTCCAGGAGCTGGCGGTCAAGGAGAGCCGGCTGGGCATCCCGCTGCTGTTCGCGGCCGACGTCGTGCACGGGCTGAAGACCACCTTCCCGGTGCCGCTGGGCGAGGCGGCCAGCTGGGACCTCGATCTGGCCGAACGCACGGCGCGGGCGGCGGCCGTCGAGGGCGGCGCGGCGGGCGTGCACCAGACCTATGCGCCGATGGTCGACGTCGGCCGTGACCAGCGCTGGGGCCGGGTGGTCGAGGGCGCCGGCGAGGACGTGCTGCTGAACAACCTGTTCGCCGCCGCGCGGACGAAGGGCTTCCAGGGCGAGGACCTGAAGCACTGGTCGTCGCTGCTGGCCACGGCCAAGCATTTCGCCGCCTACGGCGCCGCCGAGGCGGGCCTGGACTACAACACCACCGACATGAGCGAGCGCGAGCTGCGCTCGGTCTACCTGCCGCCGTTCAAGGCGGCGATCGACGCCGGGGCACTGTCGATCATGAGCGCCTTCAACGACCTGAACGGCGTGCCGACCAGCGGCAACAAGTGGCTGCTGACCGACCTGCTGCACGGCGAGTGGGGCTTCGCCGGCTTCGTGGTCTCGGACTACACCTCGGAGCAGGAGCTGATCGCCCACGGCTATGCGAAGGACGACCGCGACGCCGCCCGCATCGCCCTGATGGCCGGCGTCGACATGTCGATGAAGAGCGGCATCTACATGGCCCACATCCCCGACCTGGTGCGCGCCGGCGAGGTGCCGGTCGAACGGGTCGACGAGGCGGTGCGCCGGGTGCTGATGACCAAGGCGGCGCTGGGCCTCTTCGAGAACCCCTACCGCGGTTCGGACGTGCGGCTGGAGGCCCGCGTCACCGGCAGCCGCGAGCATCTGGCGCTGGCGCGCGAGGCCGGGCGCAAGTCGATCGTGATGGTGAAGAACGAGGGGAACCTGCTGCCCCTGCCGAAGACGGGCAAGCGCTACGCCCTGATCGGGCCGTTCGGCGACGACCGCGTCGACCTGTTCGGCCCGTGGTCGATCTTCAAGGATCCCAACCTCGCCGTCTCGCTGGAGCAGGGCCTGCGCGCGGCCTTGGGCGAGGGCTCAAGCCTGACCGTGGTCAAGGGATCGAACGTCGAGGCCCCGCTGAAGGGCGGGATCGAGGCGGCGGTGATCGCCGCGGCGCAGGCCGACGTGGTGCTGCTGGCGGTCGGCGAGAGCCAGAACATGTCGGCCGAGGCCCAGTCGCGCGTCGACATCGGCCTGCCGGAGGCGCAGCTGGCCCTGGCCGAGGCGGTGGCCGCCACCGGCAAGCCGGTCGTGGTCCTGCTGCGTAACGGCCGGGCCATGGAGCTGTCGGGCGCGGTGAAGGACGCCCGCGCCATCCTGGTCACCTGGTTCCTCGGCTCGGAGACGGGCAACGCCGTGGCCGACGTCCTGTTCGGCGACCACTCGCCCAGCGGCCGCCTGCCGGTCAGCTTCCCCCACTTCTCGGGCCAGTCGCCCTTCTACTATGCGCACAAGAGCACCGGCCGGCCGGCTGCCTCGCGCAACGAGGGCTTCAGGGCGCAGTTCCGCGAGACGGGCAACGAGGCGCTCTATCCGTTCGGCCACGGCCTGACCTATGCGCCGGTCAGCTATTCGCCGGTGCGCCTCTCGTCGCAGACCATGGGCTGGAACGGCGAACTCACCGCCAGCGTGACCCTGACCAATGGCGGCCAGCGGCCGGCCGAGGAGGTGGTGCAGCTGTACATCCGCGACCGCGTCGCCTCGATCACCCAGCCGGTGCGGCTGCTGAAGGGCTTCCGCCGCGTGACCGTGCCGGCCGGCGGCTCGGTCGAGGTCTCCCTGCCGCTGAAGTTCGAGGAGCTGCTGTTCCTCGGGCCCGACCTGCAGCCGACCGTCGAGCCGGGCGAGTTCGACCTGTGGCTGGCGCCGAACGCCCAGGCCGGCGAACCGGCCCGGTTCACCCTGACCCGCTGATCATCATTCGTCATCTTGGCGCCCGGGCCTGACCACCTATGGTGGTCGGGCTCATCCCGGAGGTGACGATGACCAGCCCTGCCCTGCTCGCCGCGATCGTTCTCGGCCTCGCCACGCCGGCCGGCGCCGAAACCAGCCGACCTTCGCCCCAGGCTGCAGACATTGTCGACGGCTCCGCAGCGGACTTCCGCACGAGCGTCGGAGATCGGGTCTTCTTCCAGGAAGGCAATGCCGACCTGACTGATGAGGCGATGGCCGTACTGCGGCGGCAGGCCGAGTGGCTGAAGCGCTATCCCTCCGTCCGCGTCCGCGTGGTGGGTCATTCAGACGACAGGAACTGGCCAGACCTCGACATCGAGCCCGAACAGCTCCCTGCCCTCAATCGCTGGTTCGGCGAGGTGAGAGCCGCCGTGGTGGCGACGCAACTGCGCCTGTTCGGCGTGGCGCGGGAGCGGATCGAAATCGCCACCGAGGGCGACACCAACAAACTCGATCCGCGCGACGACGCGGCGGCCCGTAGCGTCAACCGCAACGTCCAGACGGTGATCGTGTCCGACGCCGCCGGCTGACCTCAGCCCTGGCCGGTCGCCGCCGCATAGACCTCGGGCTTGAAGCCCACGGTCGTGCGGCCATCGATGTCCAGCACCGGCCGCTTGATCATCGACGGCTGGGCCAGCATCAGCTCGATGGCCTTCTCCGCGTCCAGATCGGCCTTCGCCTCGGGCGGCAGGGCGCGGAAGGTCGTGCCGGCGCGGTTCAGCACCGTCTCCCAGCCGTGGGCCGCGACCCAGCCCTGCAGCGCGGGGCGGTCGATCCCGGCCTTCTTGTAGTCGTGAAAGGCGTAGGCGACGCCGTGCTGGTCCAGCCAGACGCGGGCCTTCTTGACGGTGTCGCAGTTGGGTATGCCGTAGAGGGTCGTGGTCATGGTGGAGGCATAGCCGCAGACACGGCGGCGAGGCCAGAGCCGTCAGTTTCGGTGGCGTTGCGACGCTCCGGCTGCGCCGTTACCAACCTGCGCGGAACGACCAAGGGAGGCTCCATGTCGGAAACGCTTCGTCTTATGGCCGCCGCCGCGGTTGCGGGTCTGGTCGCGTTTCCCGCTGCGGCGCAGGTTCCGGCGCACGAGCAGGCCTGGCTGGATCGCTGGAACGTCACGCCGCAGATGCGGTACGACACGCCCAGACTGCTGGACAGTTCGCGCATCGCCTCGCGGCTGGACGAGGCCGAAAGGGCGGCGCGCGAGGGAGACCAGGTCGCCTATGTGCTTGTGGCTCTCGAGCACAATCGGCGCTGCAAGGGCGGGCGACGCATCGTCCGCGAAGCCTGCGCCGCCTACGCCGCATGGCGTGGAGAATGGGGGGCGCTGCACCGGACGGAGGTCAGCCCGGCCCTGCGGTCGTTCCATATGCTGGACAACCGCCGCGACGGCCTGAGGCTGAGGGCGCTGGAGGCCGGACAAATCTTCGATCTCGGCGTCGGCGGGCCGGCGGAGCCGGCGACGGCGCAGCTGTTCTACCAGCTGGCCCTGCTGTCGGACGACGCCGCCGAGCAGGCCGAAGCGAACTACCGACTGGGCCGCATGCACGAGGATGGCCGGCTGGGCGCCGACCTCTCGCAAGCGCGGCGGCTGGAGACGATCCGGACGCACTATTCGCGGGCGGCGGAGGCGGGCCACCCCATGGCCGCCTACGTCATGGCGCACATCTCCCTGGCCGAGGCCGGAGACGGCGGTCCTGCGCATCTCAAGACATGGGCCGCCGGCTATTTCCGCGACGCGGCCAACGGCGGGATCGCCGATGCGGCATGGCGCTACGCCCGCATGCTTGAGACTGGCGAGGTACAGGAGGCGCGGGGGCCTGAGACACTGCTGAGATACTACCGGATGGGGGCCGAGCGAGGTCATGTGCCGTCGATGGCGGGGGTGGCGCGGGCCTACTACCAGGGGTGGGGCGTGCGCGAGGACGAGCGGCAGGCCGAGGAATGGTGGAAGCGCGCCGCCGAGGCGGGCGATCCCGAGGCGGCGTGGATCGTGGCCAACCGCATGGCTCGCCGCAACGACTTCAGCGGCGGCCTGCCCTATCTGCGGCGCGCGGCCGAGGGCGGCTATCCGGGAGCCCAGGCGCAGCTGCAGCAGTGGACCAGCCGGGGCGTGCGCGAACGCAGCCTGGGCAACACCCTGCTGGGCGTGCTGGAGTTCATCGGCGACGTGGGCGCGGCCTATGAGCGCCAGCGGCAGGAGGAGGTCGCCGTCCAGGAGGCCCGGACCATCGACTACCTGGCCGCCCTGCACGACTACGGTCCGTCGAGCGCAGGGTCCGGCGGGCTGCACCTGACGGTCGAGGACACCTCTGATCCCGACTTCGACGCGCGCATGCGGGCCAACGCCGAACGCTCGCGGGCCGGCTGGGCCGAGTACGAAGCCAATCAGGCGGCGCGGTGGGAGCGGTTCCGTTCCGAGCGGGCCGCTGCGCGGGAGGCCGCAGCCAATATCGTCAGCGAGAGCTGCCGCGAGAACTGCCGCGCCTCGGCGCAGTAGCCGGCGGGCTCACTCCCACTCGATGGTGCCGGGGGGCTTCGACGTCACGTCGTAGACGACGCGGTTGACCCCCCTCACCTCGTTGATGATGCGGGTGGCGGTCTTGCCCAGCATCTCCCACGGGAAGGGGAAGAAGTCGGCGGTCATGCCGTCGGTCGAGGTGACGGCGCGCAGGGCCAGCACCTTTTCGTAGGTGCGGGCGTCGCCCATGACGCCGACCGTCTTGACCGGCAGCAGCACGGCGAAGGCCTGCCAGATCTGGTCGTAGAGGCCGGCGTTGCGGATCTCCTCCAGATAGATGGCGTCGGCTTCCTGAAGCGTCGCGACAGCTTCGGGGGTGATCTCGCCGGGGATGCGGATGGCCAGGCCCGGTCCCGGGAAGGGGTGACGGCCGACGAAGGCGTCGGTCAGGCCCAGCTCGCGGCCCAGCGCCCGCACCTCGTCCTTGAACAGTTCGCGCAGCGGCTCGACCAGCTTCAGCTTCATGAAGTCCGGCAGGCCGCCGACATTGTGGTGGCTCTTGATTACCGCCGACGGGCCGCCGGTGGCGGAGACGCTCTCGATCACGTCCGGATAGAGGGTGCCCTGGGCGAGGAATTCGGCGCCCTCGATCTTCGCCGCCTCGCGGTCGAACACCTCGACGAACAGCCGGCCGATGGTCTTGCGCTTGGTCTCGGGATCACTGACGCCGGCCAGGGCTCCGAGGAATTCCTGTGACGCGTCAACGTGCACCAGCGGGATGTTGTAGTGCTCGCGGAACAGGGTGGTGACCTGTTTGGCCTCGTCCTTGCGCAGCAGGCCGGTGTCGACGAAGACGCAGGTCAGCTGGTCGCCGAT
>JAEZIH010000081.1 GCA_023416055.1 Pseudomonadota bacterium
TCCATGCCTTCGATGACCTGGCCCCAGACGGTGTACTGGCGGTCGAGGAAGGTGGCGTCGTCGAAGCAGATGAAGAACTGGCTGTTGGCGCTGTTCGGGTCCGAGGTGCGGGCCATGGAGCAGACGCCGCGCACGTGCGGCTCGGCCGAGAATTCCTGCTTCAGGTTCGGCTTTGACGAGCCCGAGGTGCCGGTGCCGGTCGGGTCGCCGCCCTGGGCCATGAAGCCCGGGATGACGCGGTGGAAGACGACGCCGTCGTAGAAGCCTTCCTGCGCCAGCTCGGTGATGCGGGCCACGTGGTTAGGGGCCAGGTCCGGGCGCAGCTTGATGACCACGTCGCGGGCCTCGCCGTCGCCGGTGTCGAGAGTGAAGGTGAGGGTGTCGGCCATCGGCGCTGCTCCTTTGAGGTTCGCGCCGCTCATACAGGGCGGGGGCGGGCGGTGAAAGGGCGGGCGTAGCGTGGCGGGCGAAATAATGCCCGGATAATATTGACGGCAACATTTCACCCGGATAATAAGCCGGCGACTTCTGGCCGCCCGGCTGTCCGGCCGGCGCCGCTGTCCCGGCCCACGCCGGAAGGAGAACCGATGTCCGTCCGCACCGACCTGCCCGTCGTCTGCTTCCTCGGCGACGCGCGCCTCGCGGAGGGGCCGCTCGCCGAGGTTCTGCCGCAGATCCTCGCCGCGACCCCCGCCTACGGGCCCCAGCCAGCAGTCTTCGACCTGGCCACCGGCCAGGTCGTGGATCTCGATCTGCGCGGCGGCGTGGAGGACGTCCTGGCCCGGCTGGAGACGCCGCCGGCGCCGGAGAAGCGCGGCCCGGGTCGGCCGAAGCTGGGAGTGACGGCGCGCGAGGTGACCCTCCTACCGCGCCACTGGGACTGGCTCTCGGCCCAGCCCGGCGGCGCCTCGGTGGCGCTGCGCAAGCTGGTCGAGGCGCAGATGAAGGCCGGGGAGGGGCCCGAGCGGGCCCGACGCGCCAAGGAGGCGACCTACCGCTTCATCACCGCCATGGCCGGCGACCGGCCGGGCTATGAGGAGGCGACGCGCATGCTGTTCGCCGGCGACTGGACGGCCTTCGACGCGGCGGTGGAGGGCTGGCCGGAGGGGGTGCGCGAGACGGCGCGGACGATGGCGGCGGGGGCCTGGCGCAATGGGGCGGGCTAGCAGCTGTCCCCTCGTACGGAAAAGAAGTGCCGGCCGCGCGGTGCGCCATGCTGGTCCAACTTGCGTTTACTTGCCTAGCGCGTTTCCCGGAAGATCATGTCGGTCAGCGCCTTGGCGCGCTCCTCGTTGAGACGCCGGCGGGCCGGGTCGGCTTCGAAATCCGTCACCCAGACAACGCCCTCCGGGGCGACAAGCGATTTGCAGGATGACAGAGCCATCCGCCGCTGGCCGATCATCCGATTTCGATCTCTGCGATCGATCCCGGCCGCTCCAGCGTCCACCAAGGCGGGCGCGGTGATCCGTATTTTCCAGTGCGCGGGCTCAGCGGGTTGGGGTTCACTCGGAATCGCCGTCCTGGATCCCTGCTCGCCCCCAAAGTTGAGTACGGCAGGCGGGATCCGCTCCGGCTGACCATCATACCACGAGGTAAAGACACGGAAGGGCTCGATCGCGCCCTGGGCCTCGAATAGGCCGCAGCCGACTCGGCCGCCGCCACGCGGCGTATCGGTGAACTCGCTCGATACGATACGTGCGCCGGCAACCTCCGCCTGCACGGCTGCCAGCAGTTCCTTGTCCGTTGGACGGGCCGGCCGTTCGGCGCTTGCGTCTTGCAGACCAACCACAACAAGAGATGCGACCAGCGCGCTCCAGATCATCACCCCACCTTCACCCGCGTCGCCGCCTCCGGAAGGTCCTCGCCGAACGCGCGCTGGTAGAACTCCGCAATCGTCGGCCGCTCCAGCTCGTCGCACTTGTTGAGGAACGACAGGCGGAACGCCAACCCCACGTCGCCGCCGAAGATGATGGCGTTCTGGGCCCAGGTGATGACCGTGCGGGGGCTCATGACGGTGGAGATGTCGCCGTTCATGAAGGCGTTGCGGGTCATGTCGGCGACGCGGACCATGGCGGCGATGCGGCGCTGGCCCTCGGCGTCCTTCCACTCCGGGACCTTGGCGGCGACGATTTCCGCCTCGACGTCGTGGTCGAGGTAGTTGAGCGTGGTGACGATATTCCAGCGGTCCAGCTGGGCCTGATTGATCTGCTGGGCGCCGTGGTACAGGCCCGTCGTGTCGCCGAGGCCGACCGTGTTCGAGGTGGCGAACAGGCGGAAGAAGCGGTTCGGGCGGATGACGCGGTTCTGGTCCAGCAGGGTCAGGCGGCCCTGGGCCTCGAGCACGCGCTGGATGACGAACATCACGTCGGGGCGGCCGGCGTCGTATTCGTCGAACACCAGGGCGACCGGGCGCTGGATCGCCCACGGCAGGATGCCCTCGCGGAACTCGGTGATCTGCTTGCCGTCCTTGAGGACGATGGCGTCCTTGCCGATCAGGTCGATGCGGCTGACGTGGGCGTCGAGGTTGACGCGGACCATCGGCCAGTTGAGGCGGGCGGCGACCTGTTCGATGTGGGTCGACTTGCCGGTGCCGTGATAGCCCTGGACCATCACCCGGCGGTCGAAGGCGAAGCCGGCGCAGATCGACAGGGTGGTCTGCGGGTCGAAGCGGTAGGCCTCGTCGATGTCGGGCACATGGCTGTCCCGCTCGGTGAAGACCGGCACGGTCATGTCCGAGTCGATCCCGAACACCTCGCGCACCGTGGCCTGGCGGTGCGGTTCCAGCGTCAGCAGCGGATCGGGGGAGGCGTCGAGCGGGGAGGTCATGCGCCTCCCTTAGAATTGCAGCGAGGCCGGGTCCAGCGGGGGCTTTAAGGTGCGGACGCAGCGGCCGGGGGGAGGGCTGCGGTGCCGCGTCCGCACTGAAGGCGTCAGGCCGCGCTCAGCCTGACGTCCACATTGCCGCGGGTGGCGTTGGAGTAGGGGCAGACGGCGTGGGCCTTCTGGATCAGATCGTCGATGACGCCTTGTTCGAGGCCGTGGTCGGTGACCTTAAGCTCGATGTCGAGGTTGAAGCCTTCGCCGCGGGTGTTCTTGCCGAAGCCGACGGCGGCCTGAACCCTGGTGTCCGGTCCGACCGGCGAGCCGGCCTTGCCGGAGACCAGCCGCAAGGCGCCGAGGTAGCAGGCGGCGTAGCCGGTGGCGAACAGCTGCTCGGGATTGGTCCCGTCGCCACCCTTGCCGCCCATCTCGGCCGGGGTGGACAGCTTGACGTCGATCTTGCCGTCGTCGGTGCGCGAGCGACCGTCTTCGCGGCCGCCGCCCGAGGCGGTGGCGTGGGCGCGGTACAGGACTTCCATGGCGGGGTCTCCTCTGGTGGGGAGTCTTACCTAGGCGCCGCGGGCCGGACCGCTAGGCGGCGAGCCCGGCCTTCTTCAGCGTCTTGTAGGCCTTGATGACACGCTGAAGCTTGGCCTCGGCGCCCGGGTCGCCCTTGTTCAGGTCGGGGTGGAAGCGCTTGAGCAGCTCGTGATAGCGGGCCTTCACCGCCTTCTTATCGGTGCGGACGTCGAGGTCGAGGTCGGCCAGGGCGGCGCGTTCGAGCCGCCCGATGCGCAGGTCGTCCTCGGCCTCCGGGCTGACATGCTCGTGGGTGCGCCGGCCGAACAGGCCGAAGCTGTCGCGCCAGCTGCCGGCGCCCTGGTTGTTGGCCGTGCCGAACTTGGCGGCGAAGGCGGCGGCCTCGCGGGTGAACTTGCCGGCCTTCATCTCCCAGGTCGGACGGCCGCCGGTCATGGCCTCGTTCTCCTGCGCCGCCCGGATCTCGCCCTCGGTCATGCCGGCGTAGAAGTTCCAGCCCTTGTTGTACTCGCCCGCGTGGCGCTGACAGAAGTCATAGAAGTCGTTCAGCCGCTCGCGCGACTTGGGCGCGCGCGCCGTGGCGGCGGCGCGGCAGTCCGGCCACTGGCAAGGCTTCTCGCCGGGCTTGAGGTGGAGCACGTCGGCCTCGGCCGCCTCCTCTTCGGGGCGGGGCGGCTTGATCCGCATATCCTTGAAGCGTGGCTTGTATTGAAAGGCGGAGGACATCGCACGAAGTGTAGGGGCGAATTGGTCGCCAACAAGGACATGTCATGCAGGAAGGCCCGATCGCGGCGAAAATTCGCGAGAAACTCACAGCCGCCCTCGCGCCCGAGCGGCTCGAAATCGAGGATGACAGCGGCCGCCACGCCGGCCACCACCACGAGGGCGGCGTCGACGGTCGGGCCGGCGGCGAGAGCCATTTCAACCTGACGGTGATTTCCGCCGCCTTCGAGGGCCAGGGCCGGGTGCAGCGCCAGCGCACCATAAACGGCCTGCTCCGCGATGAGCTGGCCGGGCCGGTTCACGCCCTCTCCATCCGCGCCCTCACCCCCTCAGAGGCCGCCGCGGACTGACTCCGCGCTCCTAGAACGGCGTCATCGGAAAGCGTCAGCGTTCACTTCGTCTTAGAACCTTGCCCATAGCGTTCGCCGCGGGTTGTACGGGAGGCAGGGCGAAATGGTCGAAGCGGACGGGATCAGCAAGCCCGCCAACGGCGAGCCCGGCTCCGGCGAAGCGGCCCAGGCCCTGCGCGCGATCCTGCAGACCCAGTATCTGCGTTATCTGATCATTTCGAGCTGGGCTGTCGGCCTGCTGGCCGTGGTCGGCCCGATCGCGGCCACCCTCTGGTTCTTCAGCACCATCGCCGCCGGCGCGATTCGCGGCGCAGTTGAGCGTCGTCTCAGTCAGCGCGTGGGCGCGGGCTGGGGCCTGATCTTCCCGGCCGTCGCCACGGCGACGACAGCCGCTTGGGCCGCCGCGCCCCTGATGGCGTGGTTCTCGGCCCATCCGTTCGGCCAGCCGCTGGCCATGACCCTGCTGGTCTCCGGCTATGTGCTGGTCTTCGCCCAGCTGCGCAGCTCGCCCAAGCAGGCGGTGGTGATTTCTTCGCCGTACAGCATGGCCGCGGCCATCATCGCGGCGTCGCTGTGGGGCACCGACCTGTTCTGGGCCTTCATGGGCGTGGTGCCGTTCACCGCGGCCGGCCTGGTCGTGCTGGTGCTCATGACCATGCTGCGCGAGGAGCGCATACGGGCGTTCCAGGAGCATCAGGCCCATCTGATCGAGGAGCTCGAGTCGGCCCGCGACCGCGCCAATGCGGCCAGCGAGGCCAAGTCCAGCTTTCTCGGCGTCATCTCGCACGAGCTCCGCACCCCGAGGAACGGCGTCCTCGGAGCCGCCCAGCTGCTGGGCGCGACGCGCCTCGATCCGACCCAGCGCGAGTATCTGTCGATCATCCGGAACTCCGGCGACAACCTGCTCAGCCTGCTGAACGACATCCTCGACATGACCAAGATCGAGGCGGGCAAGATGACCTTCGAGATCGTCGACGTCTCCATCGACGATCTGCACAAGCGCGTCACGGGCCCGTTCCAGGCCCAGGCCGAGGCCAAGGGGCTCAACTTCTCGGTCTGCTTCGAGGGCGAGACACCGGCCGTCGTGCGCGGCGACCCGCTGCGCGTCTGCCAGGTGATCCACAACCTGCTGTCCAACGCCGTCAAGTTCACCGACACCGGCGAGGTGACCTACACCGTCCGTTCGGAGCGGCTGTCGGACGAGCGGGTGCGATTCGCTTTCGCGGTCCGCGACTCGGGGGCGGGGATTTCGCCGGAAGACCTGGAGCGGCTGTTCCAGCCCTTCACCCAGGTGGACGCGTCCTCGACCCGACGCTTCGGCGGCACCGGCCTGGGCCTGACCATCTCGCGCCGGATGGCCAACATCATGGGCGGCGACATCGCGGTGGAGTCCACCGTCGGCGAGGGCTCGACCTTCACCTTCACCGTCGAGGCCGACGTCGTCGAATGGAAGCACGAGGAAGCCGTGGCGCCGATCGACGCCGAGGTCGCCGATGGTCGTTCGCTCAACGTGCTGGTCGTCGAGGACCACCCGGTCAACCGCATGATCCTCGAGGCCTGGATGAGCTCGGCCGGCCACACCTCCTCGACCGCCGAGAACGGCGAGATCGCGGTCGAGATGGCGGCCGGCCAGGCCTTCGACCTGATCGTCATGGACGTGAACATGCCGGTGATGGACGGCCTCACGGCGACGCGCGAGATCCGCGCCGGGGACGGCGTCAACGCAGACACCCCGATCGTGGTCCTCTCGGCCTCGGCCCGCACCGAGGATCACGAGGCCGGCCTTGAGGCGGGGGCCGACGCCTATCTCAACAAGCCGATCGACTTCGCCGCACTGGCCATGGTCATGAACCAGGTGGGCTCGGGCCGCGAGGGCCTGCGGGCGCTGGTCGACGACGGTCAGAAGGCCGAGGCGGCCTGAGCCTGCAAAGGCGTTCAAAAGCGGGCGGCGAGGTGAACGGCGGCTGATCCTGGCCGTTCAGGCCCGGCTCAACGGCGGGGGTCCAGATTGCGGGCAAGTCGAAATCCTTCGGCCCCATCTGGAGATACGCCATGAAGAAGGCTCTCACCGCCGCCCTTGCCGCCACGCTCGCCATGACGAGCCTGGGCGTCGCCTCCGCCGCCGAAGCCCAGTCGCGCGGCGACCGCTACGAACAGCGCCATGATCGCCGGGACGACCACCGCAATGATCGGCGTGTGGAACGCCGGGATGACCGTCGCGACGCCCGTCAGGGCCAGCAGGCCTACGCCCGCTGGCAGCAGGCCCAGCGCCGCTACAACGCGACCCGCTACCAGCCGCCCCGCGGCTATCAGACGCGCGCGTGGTCGTACGGTCAGCGCATGCCGTCCTACTACCGGACGAACCAGTACGTGGTCAGCGACTACAGCCGTTACGGCCTGCGCCAGCCGCCCCGCGGATACCAGTACGTCCGCAGCGGCAATGACGTGGTCCTCGCCGCCGTCGCCACCGGCCTGATCACCGCCGTCATCGCCGGCCTGTTCAACTAGGGCTTGGCGAACCTGAGGCGCCCCGGGAGGAGACTTCCGGGGCGCTTTCGCGTTTGAAAGGCGCATGCGCGCCTTCGCCGAACTGCTGGACCGACTGTCGCTGACGGCTTCGCGCAACGCGAAGCTGGTGCTGGTTCGCGACTATCTGCGCGTCACGCCGGACCCGGACCGCGGCTGGGCGCTCGCCGCCCTGACCGGAGAGCTCAGCTTCCACGCCGCCAAGCCGGCGATGATCCGCAAGGCGGTGGAGGGGCGCGTCGATCCCGTGCTGTTCGGCTGGTCGCACGACTACGTCGGGGACCTGGCCGAAACCGTGGCGCTGATCTGGCCTCCCAATCCGGAGCGGCGCGCCAATCGCGAACCAGAACTGGGCGAGGTGGTCGAGGCTCTGCGCACAGCCGGGCGGGGCGAGGTTCCCGGCCTGCTGGAAGCCTGGCTCGACGCGCTCGAACCCAAGGCGCGCTGGGCCCTGCTGAAGCTGATGACCGGCGGACTGCGGGTCGGACTCTCCGCCCGGCTGGCCCGCACCGCCGCGGCCATGATGCGTCCCGGCAGCCTCAGCGAACCGCCCGATCCGGAAGGCGGCGAGACGACCACGCCCCTGCCGCCCGTCGATGTGGCCGAGATCGAGGAGATCTGGCACGCCCTGACGCCCCCCTACGCCGACCTTTTCGCCTGGCTCGAGGGTCATGGCGACCGGCCCGACGCCGATGCGCCGGGGCGGTTCCGGCCGGTCATGCTGGCCGTGGCGATCGACGAGGCGGTGGATTTCGCGCGCCTCGATCCTTCCGACTACGCCGCGGAATGGAAATGGGACGGCATCCGCGTCCAGGCCGTGCGCGAAGGCGGGGTCGAGCGACTCTATTCCCGCACTGGCGACGAAATATCCGGCGCCTTTCCCGATGTCATGGCCGGCCTAGCCTTCGACGGGGCTGTCGATGGCGAGCTGGTGGTCTGGCGCGACGGCGGCGTGGCTCCCTTTGGCGACCTGCAGCAGCGCCTGAACCGCAAGTCCGTGGACACGAAACTTATGACGGCCTTTCCGGCCGCGATCGTGGCCTACGACCTGCTCGCCGAGTCCGGGGAGGACCTCAGGCCGCTGCCGCTGCAGGAGCGCCGGGCCCGGCTGGAGGCGCTGGTCGCCCGCGGCGGCGAACGCCTGCACCTGTCTCCCATCGTGCCCTATGCGAACTGGGACGAACTGGGGGTGCTGCGGGCCGATCCTCCCGTCGGCGCCGCAGCCGAGGGCCTGATGCTGAAGCGCTGGGACAGCCCCTACGTGGCCGGTCGTCCGAAGGGGCCGTGGTTCAAGTGGAAGCGCGATCCGCACGTCATTGACGCCGTGCTGATGTACGCCCAGCGCGGCCACGGCAAGCGGTCCAGCTTCTATTCCGACTACACCTTCGGGGTCTGGACGGAGGAGGGGGCGCTGACGCCTGTCGGCAAGGCCTATTTCGGCTTCACCGACGCCGAGCTGAAGCAGCTCGACAAGTTCGTTCGCGACCACACCGTCGAACGCTTCGGACCTGTGCGGTCCGTCCGGGCCGAGCGCGACTTCGGCCTGGTGCTGGAAATCGCCTTCGAGGGCCTGAACCGGTCAAGCCGGCACAAGTCGGGGGTGGCCATGCGTTTCCCGCGGGTCAGCCGTATCCGGTGGGACAAGCCGGCGCGCGAGGCCAGCACCCTGGACGACGTCATGGACCTGCTCGACGCCCTCGAGGGCGGCGGAGGCCGCATCGCCGCCGGACCGGCGTGAAAATCAGTCCCGGCGGGCTTCCAAAACCAAACGGGAGCGTTAGACCCGGCCCATGATGTCGAGAGCGCATTCACTGGACGAAGCCGTGGCCGCCACGCGCGAGACCATGTCGCTGAACGCCGCCGTCCTGGCCAAGGCCACCGACATGGCCGGCGACCTGACGGTCAACCTGACCATAGCCCTGATCATCCTGGCCGCCACCATCATCGGTGCGAAATGGGCCTCGCGGCTGACCCGGCGCGCCCTCTCGCGGGTGCGCGGCTTCCGCCACGACCCCACGGTGCTCAGCTTCGTCGTCCAGGTCGTGCGGGTGGTGGTCTACATCGTCGGCTTCATCGCCGTGCTGCAGCGTCTCGGCGTCCAGACCACCTCGATCATCGCCGTGCTCGGGGCGGCCTCCCTGGCCGTCGGCCTGGCCCTCCAGGGCACCCTGTCCAACGTCGCTGCGGGCGTGCTGCTGCTGGTTCTGCGACCCTACAAGGTAGGCGACGTGATCGACGTCGGCGGAGCTTCCGGCACCGTCCAGCGGCTCGACCTGTTCACGACACAGATGTCGAACGCCAACAATCACAAGATCGTGGTTCCGAACTCTCGCGTGCTGAACGAGGTGATCGTCAACATCACCGGCCAGAAGACCCGGCGCATAGAGCTGCAGTTCACCGTCGGCTACGGCGAGGATCTGGGCCGGGCGCGGCAGGTGCTGGCGGAGGTGGCCGGGGCGCACGACAAGGTCCTCGCCGATCCGACCCCGTGGACCGGCGTCACCGGCCTGCTCGACAGCGCGGTGCAGATCACCTTGCACGCCTGGGTCAACGTCGCAGACTGGTGGCAGACCCAGGCCGACCTTATGCAGGGCGGCAAGGAGGCCCTGGACGCCGCCGGCATCGAGATTCCCTTCCCGCACCAGGTGGCCGTGCCCTACGGCGACGAGGACGTCATGCCCGTGGTCACCGTGCGGACCGTCGAGGACAAGGGCCGCCGTCCGGGCGCGGCCGGCGATACGGAGGCCTGAGGCGTGCGCTACGACTTCGGTTCGGACAATACGGCGGGCATGGCGCCGCCGGCGCTGCAGGCGCTGGTCGCGGCCAACCAAGGCTATGCGCGCGCCTATGGGGCCGATGACGTCACCGCCCGCGCCGCCGACCAGATCCGCCAGCGGCTGGACGCGGACGCCGAGATCCGGTTCGTCTTTTCGGGCACCGCCGCCAACGCCATCGCCCTGTCCATGCTGGCCTGGCCGCACGAGGCGGTGCTGGCGCACCACGCCGCCCACGTCTGCACCGACGAAACCGGAGCGCCCGGCTTCTTCGGCTCCGGCGTCGGCCTGATCGGCCTGCCGGGCTTCTCGGGAAAGATCGATACGTTCGCCCTCAACGCCGCCCTTGCGGAGCCCGAAGTCGGCCACCGCCAGCCTCCGGCCGCCCTCAGCCTGACCCAGTGCACCGAATACGGCACGGTCTACACCGAGGAGGAGCTGCACCACCTGATTGAGCCGGTGAAGCTGCGCGGCTACGGCGTGCACATGGACGGGGCCCGGCTGGCCAATGCGGCCGCGGCCGGCTTCGACCTCAAGGACATCGCGCGCCTCGGCGTCGACGTGCTGGTCTTCGGTGGCGCCAAGGCGGGAGCGAACTGCGCCGAGGCGATCGTCATGTTCGACCGGTCCCTGGCCCGTCGTGTCGACAATCGCCTGAAGCAGGCCGGGCAGACCGCCTCCAAAGCCCGCTTCCTCGCCGCGCCCTTCCTCGGCCTGCTGGAGAGCGGCGCGTGGGAGGAGGGGGCGGCTCACGCCAACCTGATGGCCCAGCGCCTTGCGGACGGCCTTGAGGCGGGCTCGCCCTTCGCCCTGGCGCATCCGGTTGAGGCCAACACCGTCTTCGTGCGCATGCCGCCCGAGGCGCACCAGCGTCTCAACGAGGCCGGCTGGGCCTGCTACCGGTTCGACGATGGTTCGGTGCGGTTCGTCTGTTCGTGGGCGACCACCGAAGCGGCCGTCGACGAGCTGCTGGAGGCGGTGCGGCGCCTGTAAAGGCCCCGCCGTCAAACCCCATGAGCAAACGGCCCAAGGCGCCTGACAAGTCGCCCGTGGACAAGACGCTGAGCGACGCCTTCAAGGCGGTGGAGGCGCAGCCCGTGCCGGACCGGATCCTGGAACACCTCGACCGCCTGACCGGAGCCAAGCCCCGCCGCGACCGACGCTCCTAGGCCTCGTTCGCCCCACGCGGCATGTCCATCGCCTCCGCCAGCCGGTTGCGGGCCCGGTTGACGCGGCTCTTGATCGTGCCGAGGGCGCAGCCGGCGATCTCGGCCGCCTCCTCGTAGGACAGGCCGGCGGCCCCGACCATGACGATGGCCTCGCGGTGCTCCGGCGGCAGCTCGTCGAGGGCCAGACGCAGGGCGCTGAGCTCGACCGTCCATTCCTGACTGCCCTCGGCCACCAGCCGCGCAGCGTGATGGCCGTCCTCGTCCGCCACCTCGCGGCTGCGCTTGGCCACCGCCGAGTACCAGGAGTTGCGCAGGATGGTGAACAGCCAGGCCCTGAGGTTGGTGCCCGGTTCGAACCGCTCGCGATAGGTCCACGCCTTGGTGAGCGTCTCCTGCACCAGGTCGTCGGCGTCCGCGCCGTTGCGGGACAACGACCAGGCGAAGGCGCGCAGCGAGGGGATGCAGCCCGTGACGGCCTCCCGCCAGTCGGTCTGGTCGGCGATGCCGCCCGAGCCGGCGGTATCGGACGGGTCACCGCCCTCGAATGACGCGCTGGGCAGCGGCATGCGGACAAGCTCTTGATACGCGGAATGTCGCCGGAAATCAGCGGCGTGTGGTCTGAACGCCCGCTTGCAGCGACCGTTCCGCTGGACAGGGCCCGGCGCGGCATGGAACGAAGGGTCGCCGCTGACGGTTGTCACGAACCGGCCGGGGCGGGCCGCCAAGGGGTCAAGTCATGAGCGCATCCCTTCAGCGGTCGACCGGACCGCAGGCCTGGCTGGACCAGTATCGTCGCATCCGCTCGGCGATGCCGGCCCTCGCGCGGGGCCTGTCCGCCGAGGATCTGGCGGCGCAGTCGATGGCCGATTGCAGCCCGGGCAAATGGCATCTCGCCCACACCAGCTGGTTCTTCGAGGCCATGATCCTCGAGCCCCAGCCGGGATATGCGCCCGTGGATCGGCGCTACCGTAGCCTGTTCAACAGCTACTACGACGCGCTCGGCGAGCGGGTCCCCCGCGCCGATCGCGGGCTGATGACGCGGCCCTCGCTGGACGAGGTGCTGGCCTACCGGCGCGAGATCGACCGGCGCATGGAGGCGTGGATCGGCGAAGGTAGGTCGGACGACCATCAGGCCTACCTCGTCGCGTTGGGCCTCCATCATGACCAGCAGCATCAGGAGCTGCTCCTGATGGACCTGCTCAATCTGATGGCCCGGTCGCCGCTGGACCCGGCGGCCTACGAAACCGAGCCGCGGCAGGCCTCGATCCAGGCGCCCCGCGGCGGCTGCAGCCGTTTCGAGGGCGGCCTGGCGTGCATCGGCCATGACGGCTGCGGTTTCGCATTCGACAATGAGGGCCCGGCGCACCGCCAGTGGCTGGAACCCTACGGCCTCGACCATGACCTCGTCAGCAACGCGGAATGGCAGGCCTTCATCGACGACGGCGGCTACGAGCGGCCGGAGCTGTGGCTGTCGGACGGCTGGGCCGCCGCCCGGGCCGAGGGCTGGGCCGCGCCCCTGTACTGGAGGCTTGATCTGGAAGGCTGGACGACGGTGACCCTGGCCGGGCGACGGCCGGTCGATCCGACGGCGCCGGTGCGCCACGTCAGCTTCTACGAGGCCGACGCCTACGCCCGCTGGGCCGGGCGTCGCCTGCCTACAGAGGCGGAGTGGGAGCACGCGGTTCGCTGCCGGCCCGAGCTGTTCACCAACGCCTTCGGCGAGGTCTGGCAGTGGACGGCCAGCGCCTATGCCCCGTATCGCGGCTTCCGGCCGACCGAGGGGACGGCCGCCGAGTACAACGGCAAGTTCATGGCCAACCAGATAGTGCTGCGCGGCTCGTCCTGGGCCACGCCCGAGGGTCATGCGCGGGTCAGCTATCGCAACTTCTTCTATCCGCACCAGCGGTGGGCCTTCGCCGGGCTGCGACTGGCGCGGGACCTGCCGCCGGCGGCCACGCGGCCGGCGGGAGAGGACGAAACGGCCCGCTTCCGCCGCGACCTGCTGGCCGGCCTGACGCGGTCGCCGAAGACCGTCTCTCCCAAATGGCTCTACGACGCGGAAGGCTCGCGCCTTTTCGAGGAGATCACCCGCCTGCCGGAATACTATCCGACGCGGCAGGAGGCCTCCCTCCTGAGACAGGTGGCCCCGGACTGGGCCGCGCGCTTCGGGCCCCGGGCCGTCCTGGTCGAGTACGGCTCGGGGGCCAGCGAGAAGACGCGCATCGTCCTCGATGCAGCGCGTGACCTTGCGGCCTATGCGCCCATCGACATCAGCCGCGAGGCCCTGGCCGCCGCGGCCCGACGCATCGAGGCCGCCTATCCAGGGCTGAAGGTCGCCCCGCTCGTCGGCGACTTCCTCCACCTCTCCGCCCTCCCTGATGGCATCGGCGGGGGGCGGCGCATCGGCTTCTTCCCCGGCTCGACCATCGGCAACCTCGAGCCCGACGAGGCCGTGGCCTTCCTGTCGGCGGCGAGGCGCCAGCTGGGCGAGGGGGCGCTGTTCATTCTCGGGGTCGACCTGGTCAAGGCGCCCGAAGTCCTCGTGGCCGCCTATGATGACGAGGCCGGCGTGACCGCCGCCTTCAACCGCAACCTGCTGGTCCGGGCCAATCGTGAGCTGCGCGCGGAATTCGAGGTCGACGCCTTCGCCCACCGGGCCGTCTGGAACGCCGCGGCGTCGCGCATGGAGATGCACCTTGAGGCGACGCGCGACATGGAGGTCTGCATCGACGGCCGGCGGATCGGCTTTCGCGAGGGAGAAACACTGCACACCGAGAGCTCGCGCAAGTTCACCGAGGCTTCGGCGCGTCAGCTCGCCGCCGACGCCGGCTGGACCGTCGCAGCGTTCGCGGCGGGACCCGAGCCCTCCGTCGCGCTTCTCCTGCTGGAGGCCTGAAACGCGAAAGGGCGACGCCGCAGCGCCGCCCTTCGATCTTTCTCGGAAGCGGAGACTTCTATTCCGAAGCCCGCGGCTCCTTGTTGCGCGAGCCGTGCGAGGCTTCACCGCCCTTGCGGCCAGCCTGCGCCGCCAGGGTGCGGTCCTGCGAGAAGCTGCGCTTCTCGCTCGGAACGCTGGCGCCGCCCTTGCGGGCGATCTCGCGCTGACGCTCGGGGTCCATCGAAGCGAAGCCCCGCTTGGAGACGCCGGAGGCGCGGGTGGGCTGACCTAGAGCCATTTCAGTGTCCTTTCGTGCCGACGGTCGAGGTTGCCCAACTGAACCCTCCGGCCGCCTTACGGTTCCGGCGGCGCCGTCACAGAAACGCGAGCGAATCAGGGGGTTTGCGGAACGTCATTCGCTCTCGCCGCCGTACGGCCGCGAGTCGCCTTCGCCGCCTCCGCCAGGTTCCGGGGGCGGAACCTCATCGGGCGTGCCGGCGGGATCGATGTCGGGCTCGGGCAGGTCCGGTGGCGGGATGTCGGGCTGCGGCGTGCCGGGCGGAGTGGGTTCGATATAGGTCATGGCGGTCTCCCTGGTCCCGACAGAACGCCCCGCGCACGGGCCCCGTTTCATTACCGCCCGGCGCGCGGCTGGATCGCTCGGAACCGGGCGCACGCGGGTGGATTGATCAGCCGGATTTCACCGCAGGAGCGCGCGCATGACCGACACCCCCATCACCCCGGCTGAGGATATCGACGACGACGTCTCCGTCGAACAGGCCCGTCTGGAGCAGGAAGCGGACGCCATCCTGCTGGACGCGGAGGATCGCGCCTTCGCCTCGCGCCCGGTGCGCGACGCCGTGCGCGAGGACGCCGTGGCCGCGCGCGAGTGGAGCCGCGCCTGCGCCGAACGCCTGCGCCGCGCAGTCGAGGACGAACCGATGAAGGCGACCCTCTACGCGCTCGGCGTCGGCCTCCTCATCGGCCTGCTGATCGGCCGCTAGGGCTCACGACGGCCCCGACGCGGGGCGGGGGATGGGGGCGCGGCGCATGGCTTCGTCGGAGACGAACGGGTTGCCGCGCCGCTCGGCCCTGAAGGTCGAACTGGGGCCGTGGCCCGGGACGAAGGTCACGTCGTCGCCCAGCGGCCACAGCTTGGTGGTGATGGCGTGGAGCAGGGCCCCATGGTCGCTGCGCGGAAAGTCGGTGCGTCCGATCGACCCCTGAAACAGCACGTCGCCGACCTGGGCGAAGCGGGCGGCCCGGTTGAAGAAGATCACGTGACCCGGAGTGTGGCCGGGACAGTGGTAGACCTCCCACTCGGTCTCCCCGAGGGTCAGGCGGTCGCCGTCAGCCAGCCAGCGGGTCGGGGTGAAGGACCGGGCCGTCGGAAGGCCGTACATCTGGCCCTGCGCCGGGATGCCGTCGATCCAGAACTGGTCGTCCGGGTGCGGCCCGACGATCTCGACCCCGGTCTTCTCCTGCATCTCGGCCGCGCCGCCGGCGTGGTCGAGGTGGCCGTGGGTGATCCAGATGGCCTCGAGGGTCAGGCCCTGTTTCGCCACCGCGGCCAGAAGGGCGTCGACGGAGGCCCCCGGATCGATGACGGCGGCCTTGAGCGTCTTGCGGCACCAGACGAGGGTGCAATTCTGCTGCAGCGGCGTGACCGGGAAGACGGCGACGCCGAGGGGGGGAGGGGAGGTGTCCATCTCCCCCAGATAGCGGCTGCCGCGCGCCGCCGGAACCCGATCCCTGCGGGTTCAGATTGACCTTTCGGGCGGTCATCGACATAAGGGCCAGCTTCAAAGGCGCCGCCTCCCGTGGGCGGCCCTTCTTGCTTTTCCCACACCGCGCGCGTCAGCCCTTTCGACGCCGCCCCAGAGCGTCAGAATTCCGACCATGCAAGTCGTCGAAAAGTCCTCCGAAGGCCTCAGCCGCGTGATCGCGGTGACCATCCCGGCCGCCGAGCTGAACCAGAAGCTGGACGCCAAGCTGAAGGAAGTCGCGCCGCAGATGAAGCTGAAGGGCTTCCGTCCCGGCAAGGTGCCGCTGGCGCACGTGAAGAAGACCTTCGGCCGCGACTTGATGGGCGAGATCGTCAACGAGGCGCTGAACACCTCCAGCCAGAAGGCCCTGGACGACGCCAAGGTGCGTCCGGCCGCCCCGGCCGAGATGAAGCTGGTCTCGGACATGGACAAGGTCATCAAGGGCGAGGACGACCTGGCCTATGAGATGTCCCTCGAGGTGATGCCGGAGTTCACTCCGGTCGACGTCAAGAAGCTGGAGCTGAAGCGCCCGACCTACGAGGCGACCGACGCCGATCTGGACGAGGCGCTCAAGGAACTGGCCGGCCAGGCCAAGACCTACGAGGACAAGAAGGGCAAGACGGTCAAGGCCGCCGACGGCGACCAGCTGACCATCGACTTCGTCGGCAAGATCGACGGCGAAGCCTTCGAAGGCGGTTCCGCCGAGGACGCCCAGCTGGTGATCGGCTCGGGCCGCTTCATCCCCGGCTTCGAAGAGCAGCTGAAGGGCGTCAAGGTCGGCGAGGAGAAGACCCTCGAGGTGACCTTCCCCGAGGACTACCAGGCCAAGCACCTGGCGGGTAAGGCCGCGACCTTCGACGTCACCGTCAAGGCCATCAAGGCCGAGGCCGAGGCCACCATTGACGACGAGTTCGCCAAGCGCATCGGCCTCGAGTCGCTGGACAAGCTCAAGGAGCTGCTCCGCGACAACCTGAACCAGCAGTACAAGGGCGCTGCCCGCTTCAAGCTGAAGCGCGCCCTGCTGGACGAGCTGGACAAGGCCCACGACTTCGACCTGCCGCCCAAGATGGTCGAAGCCGAGTTCGACGGCATCTGGTCGCAGGTCCAGGCCGACAAGGAAGCCGGCCGCCTGCCGGAAGAGGACGCCAAGAAGTCCGAGAAGAAGCTCAAGGAAGAGTACCGCAAGATCGCCGAGCGCCGCGTGCGTCTGGGTCTGGTGCTCGCCGAGATCGGCCGCGCCAACAACGTCCAGGTCACCGACCAGGAGCTGAACAACGCCATCATGAACGAGGCCCGCAACTATCCGGGCCAGGAGCGCCAGGTGCTGGACTTCTACCGCCAGAACCCGAACGCCGCCGCCCAGATGCGCGCTCCGATCTACGAGGAGAAGGTCTGCGACCTGATCTTCGACCAGGCCAAGGTCACCGACACCGCGATCACCAAGGAAGAGCTGCTCAAGGAAGAAGACGAGCTCTGATCCGGCGCAAAGGCCCGCTACTCCGACCCCGCCCCGGTTCGCCGGGGCGGGGTTTTTCATTTCCGGACCAATGCAGGCGGAGGCTCCACATCGGCTTCGCGCCTCGCGTGTCCGGTGTTAGACTTCGCGCCGGCGGATGACGCCGTGGGAGGTCGGGATGTCCATGATCGCTGCTCTCTTCGCTGCGGCCCTTCTGCAGCAACCGGCCCAGGCCGATCCGCAGGACCCGCCGCCCGTTGCGCTTGAGGACGTCGTCGTAGAGGCGCGGCGGCTGGAGGAGCTGACCCGCGAGTTCGTCGACGAGGTGTCGGCCCCGGCGCGGCAGCGTGGGCTGGCGCGCTGGCGCAGCAGCGTCTGCGTCGGCGTCACAGGCATTCAGCGCGATATCGCGCAGGCCCTGGCGGATCACGTGTCGCGTGTCGCGCTCGACTACGGTCTGCGCCCCGGCGATCCCGGCTGCAGGGCCAACGTCCTGATCGTCTTCGCCGAGGACGGCCGCGCCCTGGCCGACGCGATGGTCGAGCGCCGCCGCCAGATCTTCCGCCTGGGTGTGGGCGGGCTGGACCGGGGCAATGTCGCGCTTGCCGACTTCCGCGAGTCCGACCGCCCGGTCCGCTGGTGGCACGTCAGCATTCCGATCAATGCCGAGACCGGGGACATCGCCATCCGCATGCCCGGCGACACCGGCCCGAGATTCGTCAGGGGCGAAGGCAGGGTCAATCAGGGCCGGTTGATCCGCGACGATCTGAACAAGGTGATCATCGTCGTCGACGGCGGGCAGGTCGCCGGCGTCGGCCTGCCGCAGCTGGGCGACTACCTGTCCATGGTGGCGCTGGCCCAGGTCGACCCGCACGCATACACCGCCGGCTTCGCCACCATTCTCAACCTCTTCGACGACCCTGACGGCAGTCCCGGTCTGACTGGCTGGGACCGGGCCTATCTGCAGGGCCTGTACGGCAACTGGCCGTGGCGCATCCGGGCCAGCGACCAGACCTATGAAGTGGTGCGCAGCCTGCGCCGTCAGCGGGCCGAAGACGCCGGGGGCGGCGGGATCTAGCGTCGGCCTCCGTTCGGAACGGCATGGGCGCGGCGCCCGCCTTGCATCCTTGGCCGCGCAACGCGATATCCTGTCCTATGGGCGCGCGACCGATGAGTCGCGGCCGACAGCATCCCGAGAAGGCCTGAATGCGCGATCCGATCGAACTGATGAACATGAACCTCGTCCCCATGGTGGTGGAGCAGTCCAGCCGGGGCGAGCGGGCCTTCGACATCTTCTCGCGCCTGCTGCGCGAGCGGATCATCTTCCTGACCGGGCCCTTCGAGGACGGCATGGCGTCGCTGATCTGCGCCCAGCTGCTGTTCCTCGAGTCTGAGAACCCGAAGAAGGAAATCTCCATGTACATCAACAGCCCCGGCGGTCAGGTGACCTCGGCGCTGGCGATCTACGACACCATGCAGTACATCCGCTCGCCGGTTTCGACCGTGTGCATGGGCATGGCCGCCTCGGCCGGCTCGCTGATCCTCGCCGCCGGCGAGGCCGGTCAGCGCGTGGCCCTGCCGAACGCTCGCATCATGGTGCACCAGCCCTCGGGCGGCTTCCGCGGCCAGGCCTCGGACATCGAGCGCCACGCCGAGGACATCCGCTACACCAAGCGCCGGCTGAACGAGATCTACGTCCATCACACCGGCCGCACCTATGAAGAGGTCGAGAAGACCCTCGACCGCGACCACTTCATGAGCGCGGAAGAGGCCAAGGCTTGGGGGATCGTCGATCACGTCTATGACAAGCGCGAGCAGGCGGACTCAGACGGCGTCAAGACGCCCGGCGCCTGATCGGTCCGATATCGAACGCGGAAAGGGCGCGCCCGACGGCGCGCCCTTTTTTCTTGTGCTATCAGGCCGCCATGCAGACGCGTGACACCAGCGGGACCGTCGAGGTCGACGGCGACATCTATCACTGGGAGCTGCGGCGACAGCCGCGCCCGGTCGCGGGCGGCCTGTGGGAGGGCATCGCCGTGAGCCTGCGGCTGCAGGACTTCAAGCGCGAGGCGGTGGTCCAGTTTCCTCCGCCGATGCGTCCGAACGGACGTCCCGACGTCGAGAAGCAATTCGTCAACGTCGAGCACGTCCGCAACGCCGTGAGGGCGGTGATCGAGGCGGGCTGGAACCCTACCTCGCGTGGCAAGCCGGTCGCGTTCGATGTCGACGCCGAGGGCCGCTGACGCCTACGGCCGTGCGGTGAACACCCGGAACCCCGGCGCGTCGGCGATGGCCAGCATCTCGGTGTCGCCGGAGGTGTCGCCATAGGCCGCGGCCAGCCGGACACCGTCCCCGTACGCGGCCCGCAGCCGCGTGACCTTCTCCTCGCCCCGGCAATTGGGAGTGGCGAAGGCGCCGGTGACGCGATCCTCGGCGTCAAAGGCCAGATGGGTGCCCAGCAGGGCTTCGGCGCCCAGCCGCCGGGCGAACGGCCCGACCGTGGTCTCGGGACTGGCGGTGACGATGACGCGGTGCGCGCCACGTGCGCCCCAGTCGTTCCAGACCTTCAGGGCGTCCGGGCGCATGAAACTGTCCCAAATCCGGTCGGCGAAGCGCTCGGCGTCCGCCTCAAGCGTCTCGCGGTCCACACCCCTGAGGAACTCGCGCACCGAGGCGGTCTTGATCCGGCCGCGGTCACGGTCGCGCGCGTAGGCGGCCACGGCGGGGGCCATCTTCACCAGGCCCAGGGCCCAGCCGCCGGGACCGGCCCGCCAGCGCAGGAATTCGGTGAAACTGTCGCGGATCGTCAGGGTGCCGTCGAAATCGAAGGCGACGATGGCCTGATCCTTGCGGGGCGTCTGGCGAAACGGAGCCATGCTTCCCATGTCAGACATTCGCCGCGATCCCCATCAACAGTGAAGTGTTCGCTTCCGCCAACTGCTCCGCTTTCGCGGGGTTGTGGCGGGCGCGGGGATGGGTGATTGTCATTTTTTGAAGACCTTTGCGCCCATTATTCGGGAATCAACGCGAGGGAAGCGCGTTTGGCCTCATATCGAGGTCCATCGCGGGAGTGAGAAGGGTCGATGACCAAAGCCGCCGGCACAGACGCCAAAAGCACCCTGTACTGCTCGTTCTGCGGAAAGAGCCAGCATGAGGTGCGCAAGCTCATCGCCGGGCCGACCGTGTTCATCTGCGATGAATGCGTCGAGCTCTGCATGGACATCATCCGTGAAGAGCACAAAATCTCGTTCTCCAAGGCCAAGGACGGCGTGCCGTCGCCGAAGGAGATCCGCGAGGTCCTCGACGACTACGTGATCGGCCAGGCCCACGCCAAGAAGGTGCTCAGCGTCGCCGTTCACAACCACTACAAGCGTCTGAACCACGCGACGAAGAACAACGACGTCGAGCTGGCCAAGTCGAACATCATGCTCATCGGGCCGACCGGCTCGGGCAAGACGCTGCTGGCCCAGACGCTGGCGCGCATCATCGACGTGCCCTTCACCATGGCCGACGCCACGACCCTGACCGAAGCCGGTTACGTCGGCGAGGACGTCGAGAACATCATCCTCAAGCTGCTCCAGGCCTCGGACTACAACGTCGAGCGGGCCCAGCGCGGCATCGTCTACATCGACGAGATCGACAAGATTTCGCGCAAGTCGGACAACCCGTCGATCACCCGCGACGTCTCGGGCGAGGGCGTGCAGCAGGCCCTGCTGAAGATCATGGAAGGCACCGTCGCCTCCGTGCCGCCGCAGGGCGGCCGCAAGCATCCGCAGCAGGAGTTCCTGCAGGTCGACACCGCCAACATCCTGTTCATCGTCGGCGGGGCCTTCGCCGGCCTCGAGAAGGTCATCTCGGCGCGCGGCGACGGCGTCTCGATCGGCTTCGGGGCCAAGGTCAAGGAAGTTGACGAGCGCCGCACTGGCGACATCCTCAAGGAGGTCGAGCCGGACGACCTGATGCGCTTCGGCCTGATCCCCGAGTTCATCGGCCGTCTGCCCGTGCTGGCGACGCTGGAGGACCTCGACGAGGAGGCCCTGGTCAAGATCCTGACCGAGCCCAAGAACGCCCTGGTCAAGCAGTACAAGCGTCTGTTCGAGATGGAGAACGTCGAGCTGACCTTCACCGACGACGCCCTGTCGGCGGTGGCCCGCAAGGCCATCACCCGCAAGACCGGCGCTCGCGGCCTGCGCTCCATTCTGGAAGGCATCCTGCTCGAGACCATGTTCGAGCTGCCGACCTTCGAGGGCGTCGAGGAAGTGGTGGTCAACGCCGAGGTGATCGAGGGCAAGGCCCAGCCGCTGCTGA
>JAEZIH010000105.1 GCA_023416055.1 Pseudomonadota bacterium
TCGCGCGCGGCCTCGCGCACGGGATCGGTCGCCGGCCTCAGGGCGCACTCCATGCCGAACTCGGTCCCGGCCCCCGACGCCGCCTCGCTGGTCCGCGCCCGCAGCTGCTCCAGCGCCGCCAGCAGGAAGCGCTCGATCGGCCCAACCGGATTGACCTCGCCCGAGGCCGGCGCGATCCGCCCCGACACCCCTTCGCCCGGAAGCTGCGCCGCCGCCCGCACCGCGTCCTGCAGCGCCTTCGTCGCCGCCTCGTTGTCGGCGCACAGGTCGCCCAGCCGCTGCTCCAGCCCGCGACCGCGCCGCCCCCGCCCTTCGGGGCCGCGGATCCAGCGTCGCAGCTCGGCCGCCTCCTGTCCCGACAGGCAGGCGGAGAAGGCGCTGTCGGCCGCGTCGAACAGGTGGTGGCCCTCGTCGAAAACGATCCGCTTCAGCGCCGCCGTCTCGCCGTCCTGCTTAAGCCCCCGCGCCGAGCGGGCCCCGTCGAAGGCGGCCTGGGTCATCACCAGCGCATGGTTGGCCACCACCAGGTCGGCGCGGCGGCTGGCGCGGATGGTCTTCTCGACGAAACAGGTGCGGTAGTGCGGACAGGCGGCGTGTACGCACTCCCCGCGCCGGTCGACCAGATTGGCCGGGCTGGCCTGATGCGACGGGGCGGTGGCGAACAGGCCGGGCAGCCAGCCGGGATAGTCGCCGCCGGTCATGTCGCCGTCGCGGGTGTGCATCGCCCAGCGGCTGGCCAGGGCCATGCCGATCAGGTCGCCGTTCCCCAGCTGCGCCGCCTGCACCATCTCCTGCAGGTTCAGCAGGCACAGGTAGTTCTCGCGGCCCTTGCGCACGACCGTCTTACGGCGCCGTTCGGCGGGATCGGGCCACAGCGCTGCGCTCTCGCGGTCGATCTGCCGCTGCAGGGCGCGGGTGTAGGTCGACACCCAGGCCGCCCCGGCGTTCCGCTCCGCCCACAGCGAAGCCGGAGCCAGATAGCCCAGCGTCTTGCCGGTGCCGGTCCCCGCCTCGGCCAGCAGCACCCGCGGCCGCCCCTCCTCGTTGCGCGGCGAAAAGGCGAAGGCGGCCTCGGCGGCGTAGTCGCTCTGCGTCGGCCGTGTCTCGTCGAGCCCCGAGGCCTGCAACAGCTTGTCCAGCCGGATGCGGGCGCTCTCCGAGTCCACCGGGGCCGAGCCTGCCTCGCCGCGCGGCGCCTCGTCCTCCCACTCCGGAAGCCGCGACCAGGCGTCCAGCCCGCTGCCCGTGTGCTGGCGCTCGCGCACCGGCTGGTGCTGCAGGGCCCCCGACACCCGCCACGCCCACGCCCATCCCGCCCGTCCCAGCGTCTCCGCCAGGGTGAAGGCGTCCTCGCGGGCGGGATAGTCCGGCGCCGCCAGCTCCTTCAGCAGCCCGGCCGCCGCCTCGCGCAGCGCCGCCGCCTGGGCCTCGGCCCCCTTCGGCTCCGTCATGCCCATGGCCAGCGCCAGCCCCGCCGCAGACGGGGCGCAGAACCGCGCCGGCCGCACGAAGGCGAACAGCTCCAGCACATCGAGCAACTGCGGCGACCGCGGCGGCGGCGCTATGCCCAGCCGCCGTGCCGTCAGGCTGGCGTGCGCCACCATCACCTCGCCGCCGGTGAACAGCCCCTCGGCCGCCCCCCGCCCGATCTTCCGCGCCCCCTCCCCATCGCACACCGCCCCCGCCCCCGGCGGCACGGCCAGCGCCGGCGGAAGGACGAGCCAGGGCTCAGTTCCGGTCAGGGTCGCGGAGGAGGGGAGGGTGGAGATTGGCACCAGCGACAGATAGCTGGTCCGGGACGGAAACGGAACGGGAACATTCCTTGATGAACAAGCCCTCTGGAGATATAGCCATACTTGATAGCCATAAGGATCGGGCCATGAACTGGAGCGTCGCCAAGGCGCGAGACAACCTTTCAGAGGTGATCCGGCGCTCCCGTACGGAGGGGCCGCAGGAGATCTCCCTTCACGGCGAAGCGGCGGCGGTCGTGCTTTCAGCCGAGGATTTTCGACGTTTGAAGGACCCTCGGGCGTCCCGGGATTTCAGGGACTGGCTGCTCAGGGGCCCCTCGCTTGAAGGCGTAGACCTCGAGCGCGACCGACGCCCGGCCCGGGAGATCGATCCCTTCTGATGTTCCTGCTGGACACCAATGTGGTCAGTGAGCCGAAGCGATCTCGTCCCGACCCGGGCGTGATCCGCTGGCTGGGGGATCAGCTGCTGTCCGATCTGTACGTCAGCGTCCTCACCGTGGGGGAGTTGCGGCGCGGCATCGTGCGTATGGAGCCTGGCCGGCGTCGGGACGACCTCGATTTCTGGCTGGCGGACCTAATCCTCCAGTACGGCGAGCGCATCCTGTCCATTGATCTGGATGTCACCGAGCGCTGGGCCGCGCTGGCCGAGGCTAATCGCGCGGCGGGCCGGGCGTCTGAGATGGCTGACGAACTGATCGCCGCCACGGCTCACGTCCACGGCCTGACCGTCGTCACTTGCAACGTGCGGCATTTCGAGCCCAGCGGCTGCCGGGTCCTGTCGCCCTGGAGCGCGGAGGTATGAAACGGAGGGGTGGGTGGATCGGCTTCGTCATACTCGGCGTTCTGACGGCGATCTGGCTCTTCGCGCGAAGCGATTTTGTCGCCCGCGACTCCTGTCTCGATTCCGGCGGTCGTTGGATTGGAGGTGGATGCGAAGGGGCCCGCACAGGCGGCTGACGCTTGCGGAGGTCAGTCCGTCGCCCCCGCCCGGATGTTCGCCTTCAGCGCCGGCTCCAGCAGCTTCGGCGGGGGCAGGGTGGCGTCGCGGGCCTGGCGCATCGCGACGAAGTCGGCCTCGCTCGTCCCGCCGCCGACGTGGATGTTCGCCTCGCGCTCGGCCGCCACGGTGGTTTCCCAGCGGAAGTCCTTGCGCCCGTCCTTCGGCAGATAGTCATGGCCGACGAACACCCGCGTCTCCGGCGGCAGGTCGAGGATGCGGCGGATCGAGCGGTACAGGGTGACGGCGTCGCCGCCGGGGAAGTCCGCCCGGGCGGTGCCGAAGTCCGGCATGAACAGGGTGTCCCCGACGAACACCGCGTCGCCGATGCGATAGCTGACGCAGGCCGGGGTGTGGCCGGGCGTGTGCAGCACCTCCACCTCCAGCTCGCCCAGGGCGAAGCCCTCGCCGTCGGCGAACAGGCGATCGAACACCTCGGCCGGCGGCGTCTCCAGGCCGAACCGTTCGGCGAAGGTCTGCTGCGTCTCGACGATCCTCGCCCCGGCCCCGATCGGCGCCCCGGTTCGCGAACGCAGATAGTCGCCCGCCGACAGGTGGTCGGCATGGGCGTGGGTCTCCAGCAGCCAGACGATCTCCAGCTCGCGCGCCTCCGCCCATTCCGCCACGGCGTCGGCCGAGATGGTGGTCGCCTCCCCGGTGTCAGGATCATAGTCGAGCACGGGATCGATCACCGCCGCCCGGCGCGTGGCCGGGTCGGCGACCAGATAGGTGACGGTGTTGGTGGCCCTGTCGAAGAAGGCCTCGATCATCGGCGGCATGGCGGCCTCCCTTGGACTTCAGGATACGGGGCCGCCGCCGGACAGGTCAAAAGCGCCTGTTCGCAGGTGAAACGGAACGGGAACATGCTATAGGCGGTCCGTGACGCCCGCCGCCGCTCCCGCAACGCTTCCGCCGCTGTTCGCCGACTGGTTCGCGCGCCGCGGCTGGTCGCCCCGGCGGCATCAGCTGGAGATGGTCGCGGCGGCGCAGGCCGGCTCGCACGCCCTGCTGGTCGCTCCGACCGGCGG
>JAEZIH010000146.1 GCA_023416055.1 Pseudomonadota bacterium
GCCAATCAAGGGCGGATCAGCCCCCCTTGCGGCCTCGCGGCTGCGGCGGGTTGACGCGGCTCCGGGCCCGCTTCGGGGCCGGTTTCGCGGCCGGCTCCTCGTCCGCGTACGGCTCGCCGTCGCCGGACAGCAGGATGGCCATCCAGCGCGAGCCGCGGAACTCGGCCAGGATGGCCATGGCCATCACCGCCAGCGGCGTCGACAGGAACATGCCGACCACGCCCCACACCTTGCCCCAGAAGGCCAGCGACAGCAGCACCACCACCGGGTCGATGTTCTGGTTGTCGCCCTGCATGCGCGGCTGGATGACGTTGCCGCTGACGAACAGGATGGTCTGCAGCCCGGCCAGCAGCACCCCGGCCTGCCAGTAGGTCTCGAATTGCACCAGGGCGAACAGCGGCGGCGCCAGGCCCGCCACCGCCCCGCCCAGCACCGGGATGAAGCCGACCACGAAGATGACGAAGGTCCAGAACTCGGCGTTGGGCAGGCCCACGGCCCGCATCAGCACCCAGGCGCAGGCGCAGATCAGCGCCCCGGTCACCGTCTGCACCCACAGATACCCTTCGACCCCGCCGCGAACCCGCTGGAACACCTCCAGCGCCTCGCCGCGCGCGGACCGGTCCGGGAACATGCCGACGAGCTTGCGGCGGAAGCCGGCCTGCGACGCCAGCAGGAAGGCCAGGTAGACGAGGACGAAGACCGCCCCGGTGACGACGCCCTGGGCCTGTCGCGCGATCATCGTCAGGTACTGACCCGCGTCGATGCGCGCGATCAGGTCGCTGACCGTCGGGGGCTCCTCGACGATGCCCGCCAGCCGGTAGACGTCGATGATGATCTGGTCGAGCCGCGGTCCGATGCGCGCCACCACCCCCGTCGACTCGTCGAAGAAGCCCGTCGCGCCGTAGACCACGATGCCGATCGAGGCGAAGAAGCCGAGGATCACCAGGATCAGGGCCGCCGCCCCGGCCAGGTGCGAGGGCACCGGCGTCCGCTCCTCAATGAAGCGCTTCATGCCGTCGATCATGATCAGCAGGAAGATGGCCATGGCCAGCGGCGTCAGGATGTCGGCCAGCCAGTAGACCGCCCAGCCGACGGCCACGACGGCGATCGCCACCAGGGCGTTACGCCCCACGGTCGAGGTCGGCAGGCTGATCGGCGGCTTCATCGGCATATGGTCAAGGTCCTGCCCGGTCGCGTCAATCGGCCTTGAACCGTCGCCGTGACCGGTGGACCATGAGCGCCGGTCCCGCTCCGGAGTTCCCCATGCCCGACGCCGCCCCCGGCCTGTTTCTCGGCCAGTCCGACAAGCCCGAACACCTGTTGTTCCATCGCGCCAACCGGCATGGCGTCGTCGCCGGGGCCACCGGCACGGGCAAGACCGTCACCCTCCAGATCATGGCCCAGGGCTTCTCGGACGCAGGGGTGCCGGTCTTCTGCGCCGACGTGAAGGGCGACCTCTCCGGCATCGCCGTCCCCGGCTCGCCCAATGACAAGCTGATCGAGCGCGCCCGGGGCATGGGCCTGACGCTGCAGCCCAGGGCGGCGCCGACGGTGTTCTGGGACCTCTACGGCGAGAAGGGCCATCGCATCCGCACCACGGTCAGCGAGATCGGCCCCCTGCTGCTGGCGCGCATGCTCGGCCTCAACGACGTCCAGGAAGGGGTCCTGTCGGTGGTCTTCCACGTCGCCGACAAGGAGGGCCTTCTGCTTCTCGATCTCGACGACCTGCGCGCCCTGCTCGCCTACGTCGGCGAGAACGCCGAGCGCATCGGCCGCGAGGTCGGCCACGTCGCCCCTGCCTCCGTCGCCGCCATCCAGCGCGCCCTGCTCCAGCTTGAGCAGCAGGGCGGCAAGTCCTTCTTCGGCGAGCCCGCCCTGCGGCTCGAGGACATGCTCCGCACCAGTCTCGACGGCCGCGGACAGGTCAATGTGCTCGACGCCACCCGGCTGATGAACAGCCCGCGCCTCTACGCCGCCTTCCTGCTCTGGCTGCTGTCCGAACTGTTCGAACAGCTCCCCGAGGTCGGCGACCCCGACAAGCCCCGCCTCGTCTTCTTCTTCGACGAGGCTCACCTGCTGTTCGACGATGCGCCCGACGCCCTGCGCCAGAAGGTCGAGCAGGTCGTGCGGCTGATCCGCTCCAAGGGGGTCGGCGTCTATTTCGTCACCCAGAACCCGGCCGACATCCCCGACAGCGTCCTCGCCCAGCTGGGCAACCGCATCCAGCACGCCCTGCGCGCCTACACTCCGTCCGAGCAGAAGGGGCTCAAGGCGGCCTCGGACAGCTTCCGTCCCAACCCGGCCTTCGACACCGCCGAAGCCATCCAGTCCCTCGGCGTAGGCGAGGCCCTGGTCTCGACCCTCGACGACAAGGGGGCCCCCAACGTGGTCGCCCGCACCCTGATCCGCCCGCCGGACAGCCGTCTGGGCCCGGCCACCGAGGCCGAGCGCGCCCAGATCATGGCCTCGAGCCCGGTGCGCGGCCTCTACGACACCCCGGTCGACCGCGAGTCCGCCGAGGAGATCCTCGCCGCCCGCCGCGGCGAGGCCGACAAGGCCGCCGCCGAAGCCAAACTCGCCGAAGCGCGGGCGAAAGCCGAGGCCGCCGCCGCGAAGGAGGCCGAGAAGGCCGCCGCCGCCCGGGCGAAGGAACAGGCCCGCCTCGACCGCGAGGCCGCCCGCGCCCGCGCCCCGGCCCGCCGCACCCGCGACACCCCCATCGAGGCCGCCACCAAGTCCGTCCTTCGCACCGCCGGCAGCACCCTAACCCGCGAAATCCTCCGCGGCGTCCTCGGCGGCATGCGCCGGCGCTAGATCGGCCGGCGGCCGAGGCTGACGTCCGCTCTCCCTTCTCCCCTTGAGGGAGAAGGTGGGGGGCGAAGCCGCTCGGAGGAGGGGTGAGACACCGCCGGTGGATGACTGTCCGCCCGCCCCGCTTCGCGTCAGAGCCGCCGGCGGCCGCTCATTTCCTGACGGCGCCGACACACCTCTTCCGGCCCTTCGGGCCACCTTCTCCCTCAAGGGGAGAAGGAGAGGCCGCTGCCTCCCTACCTTCCTTCGTGTCCTTTGTGATGAACCAGCGCTGCCGGCAGCCCCCTACCCCGCCGACATGTTGCCGGGCTGCTGCTTCTCGCGGAGGGTGACGAGTTCCTCGGCCATGGTGGGGTGGACGGCGCAGGTGGCGTCCCATTGGGCCTTGGTCAGGCCGGCCTTCACGGCGATGGCGGCGAGCTGGATCATCTCGGGGGCCTCGGGGCCGACGATGTGGACGCCGACCACCTTCTGGCTGGTCGCGTCGACGACCAGCTTCATCAGCACCCGCTCGTCGGAGCCGGTGAAGGCGTATTTCATCGGCCGGAAGCGGGTGACGTAGACGTCGACCTCGCCGGGGCAGGAGTGGCGGGCCTCGCTCTCGGTCAGGCCGACGACGCCGACCGGCGGCTGGCTGAACACGGCGGTGGCCACGGCCTCGTAGTCGAACGAGGTCGGATTGTTCCGGTAGACGGTCTCGTGGAAGGCCACGGCCTCGCGGATGGCGACGGGCGTCAGGTTCATCCGGTCGGTGACGTCGCCGATGGCCCAGATGTTGTCGGCCGAGGTCTTCGAGAAGGCGTCGACGCAAACGGCGCCGTTGTCGTCGAGCTTCACGCCGGCGGTCTCGAGGCCGAGGCCCTTCACGTGCGGGACGCGGCCGGTGGCGAACATGACCACGTCGGTCTCCAGCGCCATGCCGTTGCCGAGATGGTTGACGATGCCGGTGTCGGTCTTCTCCAGGGCCGTGTGCTGGCAGCCGAGGATGACCTTGATCCCCCGCTTCTCGATCTCGCCGGCGAGGTGGGCGCGGACGTCGTCGTCGAAGCCGCGCAGGATGTTGGGGCCGCGGTAGATCAGGGTG
>JAEZIH010000243.1 GCA_023416055.1 Pseudomonadota bacterium
GCGCGGCCGTACTTCTTGCGCTCGACGACGCGGGCGTCGCGGGTCAGGAAGCCGTGCGGCTTCAGGACCTTGCGCAGCTCCGGCTCATAGTGCGTCAGGGCGTGCGACAGGCCGTGGCGGATGGCGCCAGCCTGGCCCGACAGGCCCGAACCCTCGACCGTGCAGACCACGTCGAACTGGGTCTCGCGGCCGGTGACGACCAGCGGCTGGGCGATCATCATGCGCAGCACGGGACGAGCGAAATACTGCTCCTGGTCCTTGCCGTTGATGGTGAACTTGCCGGTGCCCGGCTTCACCCAGACGCGGGCGATGGCGTTCTTGCGCTTGCCGGTCGAATAGGCGCGGCCCTGGGCGTCCAGCTTCTGGACGTGGACCGGAGCTTCCTCGGCCACGGTGCCCATGCCCTTCAGGGCGTCGAAGCCGGTGGCGGTTTCGGTGTTGGCGACGTCGGTCATGCTCAGACGCTCCGGGTGTTCTTGGGCGAGGCCGACTTGAAGTCGATCGTTTCGGGGTTCTGGGCCTGGTGGGCGTGCTCGGCGCCGGCGAACAGACGCAGGTGCGTCATCTGCTTGCGGGCCAGCGGGCTTTCCTTGGGCAGCATGCGCTCAACGGCCTTCTCGAGCACGCGCTCGGGGAAGCGGCCGTTCAGGACCTTCTCCGGGGTGGTCGACTTGACGCCGCCGGGGTGGCCGGTGTGGCGGTAGTAGACCTTGTCGGTGTTCTTGGCGCCGGTGAACACTACCTTGTCCACGTTGGTGACGACGACATAGTCGCCGCAGTCGACGTGCGGGGTGTAGTCAGGGCGGTGCTTGCCGCGCAGACGGTTGGCGATAAAGGTCGCGAGACGGCCCACCACGACGCCTTCGGCGTCGATGTGGATCCACTTCTTCTCGACCTCGGCCGGCTTCAGCGAAGCCGTGGTGCTCTTCAGCATTGCGAGGGTTCCTCGGGGACGAAACGTAGGGCTCTCCCGTGGCCGGGATGAGCGGAAGGCGCGCTGATAGAGGAACCCCGCCTCCCCGTCAATGCGGGAGGAACCGGCGCACTGGCGCTAGTGCATTGTTTTGATGCACTTTTCTATTAGTGGTATTAAAATACCGCATCACAGCGAGGGCGCACCCCCGTCGCCGCGGGCCTGATCCCCGCCCATCAGAGGACCGAAGATCTCGGCCCCGACATGAACAGGCGAGGCTGCGAGCGTCGCACCAGCCACAGGTTGACCGTAGCGATGACCAGCACGACCGCGGCGCCCGCCTGGTGCAGCACGCCCAGGCCCAGCGGCACGGCGTGCATCAGCGTCGCCACGCCCAGCGCCGCCTGCAGCCAGAGGGCGGCCATGAGCACGAAGGCCGCCGCGCCCAGCCCCTCCGCCAGCCGCCAGCGCCAGGCCTGCACGGCGTAGACAGTGCCGCCGATCAGCAGGCCGTAGGCGACCATGCGGTGATTAAACTGCACCAGCGCCTGGTCATGCAGGAAGGCCAGGCCCCCAAGCGCCCAGTCCACCGGCGCCATCCACGCGCCGTTCATCAGCGGCCAGTCGGTGTAGATCATCCCCGCCTTGGACCCGGCCACCAGCCCGCCCAGCAGGCACTGCAGGAAGACCGCCGCCAGCAGGACCGTCGCTCCGCGGCTCCAGCCGACAGGGTGGCGCGAATGCTGTTCGCCGTTCCACGCCTCCAGCCCGGTCCACACCAGCCCCATCAGGATCAGCAGGGCCAGACCGAGGTGCGTGGCCAGCCGCTCCGGCGCCACGTCGACCCGCTCGCTCAGCCCGCTGGACACCATCCACCAGCCGATCAGGCCCTGCAGCCCGCCCAGGGCCAGCAGCACCACGCAGCGGACGATCAGCCGCCGCGGAAGCCGCCTGATGAAGAGGAAAACGAGGAAGGGAATGGCGAAGACGAAACCGATCGCCCGGCCGAGAAGGCGATGCGCCCACTCCCACCAGAAGATGCCCTTGAACTCGCCCAGGGTCATGCCGGCGTTGACCTGCTGATACTGCGGAATCGCTCTGTACTTCTCGAAGGCCTCGGCCCAGTCGGCCGCGTTCATCGGCGGCAGGACGCCCATGATCGGCTTCCATTCGGTGATCGACAGGCCCGAGCCGGTCAGGCGCGTCGCCCCCCCGACCACCACCATGGCGAACACCAGCGCCGCCGTCGTGAACAGCCAGACGGCCACGGCCCTGCTCTGATCGCCCCCGATGAAACGCTTCATTCGACGCCCGCCATACCGACCGCTACACTGGGCGGAGCGCCGCTGTTCAGGCGCCCGCCCGTGGGGATATGCCCGCCCGGGCCGTTCAGATCGAGTCGGATTTCGGCGACCGCGCGTCGCAGAGCAGGAGAAGCCGGTGCAATACGCCGACATCGTCATCGCCGTGCTGGGGGCTTTCGGCCTGGCCTGGGCGGCCGACCAGCTGACCGGCCGTCGCGGCCTGTTCGCCACCTCGCTGGTCGCGGGGGTTGCGGCCATCGCCGGCTGGTTCCTTTCGGTGCGGGTGTTCGCCGTCTCGACTATGGACCAGTGGACCTGGGTGGGATGGTCCATGGCCGCGGCCGTGATCGCCCTCGCCGGCTTCTTCCTGTTCCGCAGCAAGCGCTGACATGGGCCCCCGCACCCGCCGCTTCGTCGCCATGCTGGGCGTGATCGCCTTCCTGGTCGTCTGGATCTGGGGTGCCATAGCGATTCGCGGCCTGCTGCCCCCTGGCCCGCTGCTCGACCTAGTGGTCTTCGCCATCGCCGGCGTCGGCTGGGGCGTGCCGCTGTACCCGCTGTTCAAATGGGCCGAGCGCGGCTGAGGCCGCTGCTCTTCGTCCGGGTCAAGGGAAGATGGTCGGAGCGACAGGATTCGAACCTGCGACCCCTTGACCCCCAGTCAAGTGCGCTACCAGGCTGCGCCACGCTCCGAGAGGCGCTCCCTATAGACGGGGCGCCGCCGGCCCGCAAACCCAAAAACGACGCGTCAGGCGGTTCTCGACAGAACGGCTTCCAGACGGGCTCGCGCGCCCTCCAGCTCGGCCAGTATCTGGCGCAGCCGGACGGATGAGCCGGCCGGCGCCGGGGCGGGCTCCGGGGCGGCCGCGTCGCCGCCTTCCAGTTCGAAACCGACGGCGCCCTCGGGATCGCCGTGGGCGGCCAGCCGCTTCAGCCCCTGCTCGCGGTGTAGCCGCTGCACGCCCTTGATGGTCAGGCCGTCCTCGTGCAGCAGCCGCTTCACCGCCTTGAGCACGACGATGTCCTGCGGCCGGTAGAAGCGCCGCCCGCCGGCCCGCTTCAGCGGGGTGATGAAGCTGAACTTGGTCTCCCAGAAGCGCAGCACATGCTGCGGCGCGCCGACCTCGTCAGCGGCCTCGGAGATGGTGCGGAAGGCGTTCGGGCTCTTGGCCACGGCGCGTCAGCCGTCCACCACGGCGTCGTGAACCCGGCCCTTCATAATCTGGGAGGCGCGGAAGCTGATCACCCGCCGGGGATGGATCGCCGCCGGCTCGCCGGTCTTGGGATTTCGGCCCATGCGGGCGCGCTTGTCGCGGACCTGGAAGACGCCAAACCCCGAAAGCTTCACCGTCTCGCCGCGTTCAAGCGACTCGATGATGAGCTCGAGCGTCCGTTCGACAAGGGTCGAACATTCCTGCCGCGACAGTCCCACTTCCTCGTGGACCGCCTCGCACAGGTCCGCCCGCGTCAGGGTCTGAGCCAATGATCCTCTCCCCTCCAAAAGTCCCTCGCTCCATAAAAGAGCAAGCGCCTTCAAATGGAAAGCCGAATTGCACCCTACAGGCGAAAGGCGCAGGCCCCCCAGGTCAGTCCGCCGCCCATGGCCTCCATCAGGACCAGGTCGCCGCGCTTGATGCGACCGTCCTGGATGGCGGCGTCCAAGGCCAGCGGGATCGAGGCCGCCGAGGTGTTGGCGTGCATGGCCACGGTGGAGATGACCTTGTCCTCGTCCAGCCCCAACCGCTCCCCGACGCCGCGGATGATGCGCTGGTTGGCCTGGTGCGGCACGAACCAGTCGACGTCCGCGACCTCGATCCCCGACGCCGCGCAGCAGGCGGTGATGGCCTCGGCGATGTTGACCACGGCGTGGCGGAAGACCTGGTTGCCGGCCATGCGCAGGTGGCCCACGGTGCCCGTGGTGGCGGGGCCGCCGTCGACGTACAGCAGGTCCGTCTTGGAGCCGTCGCAACGCAGGGCGAAGCCCAGCAGCCCCTTGTCGGCCTTGGTCCCCTGCCCTTCCTGCGGCTCGACGACCAGGGCGCCGGCGCCGTCGCCGAACAGGACGCAGGTCGAGCGGTCGGTCCAGTCCATCAGCCGGGTCATCTCTTCGGCGCCGATGACCAGGGCGCATTTCGCCATCCCCCGGGCCACGAAGCCGTCGGCCACGCTGAGGGCGTAGACGAAACCGGAGCACACCGCCTGCACATCGAAGGCGATGCAGGTGGGCACCCCCAGCTTGCGCTGCACGATCGAGGCCACCGACGGGAAGGTCATGTCTGGGGTGGTGGTGGCGACCACGATCAGGTCCACGTCGGCCGCACTGCGCCCCGCGTCGGCCAGGGCCCGCTTCGAGGCCTCGACAGCCAGATCGCTGGTCGGCTGATCGTCCCGCGCCTTGTGGCGCTGGCGGATGCCGGTGCGCTCGACGATCCATTCGTCAGAGGTGTCGACGATCTTCGCCAGATCGGCGTTGGTCACGACCTGTTCCGGCAGGTAGGAGCCGACGCCGGTCACGGCGCTGCGAATGACGCTCACAGGGAAGTCTCCATGGCCGCGCTACCGGCGGCCGGCTGATCGAGGACGACGGTCAGGCGGTTCAGGCTGGCGCTGACCGTCTCCAGATAGTCGCTGCGGGCCAGTTCGACAGCGATGCGGATGGCGTTTCCGAAGCCCTTGGCGTCGGCGCCGCCGTGGCTCTTCACCACAATGCCGTTCAGCCCCAGCAGCGGGCCGCCGTTGATGGCGCTGGGATCGATCTTCTGACGCATCCGCTTCAGGGCCGGCAGGGCCAGCAGGGCGCCCGCCCGGGCCGGGACGCTGGAGGTCAGGGAGTCCTTCATAAGGGTGGAGATGAAGCGGGCCACGCCCTCGGCGGTCTTCAGGGCGATGTTGCCGGTGAAGCCGTCGGTGACGACCACGTCGACCGTGCCCTTGGCGATGTCATCGCCCTCGACGAAGCCGTGGTAGTTCAGCCCGATGCCGCTTTCGCGCAGGATCCGTCCGGCCTCGCGCACCTCTTCGTGGCCCTTCATGTCCTCGGAGCCGACGTTGAGCAGGCCGATGGTCGGCCTGGCGCTGCCGTGCACGGCCGCGTGGAAGGCGCCGCCCATGATGGCGAACTCGACCAGCTGTTCGGCGTCGCTCTCGATATTGGCGCCGACGTCCAGCACGGCGGTGACGCCGCGCAGGGTGGGCCAGTTGGCGACGATGGCCGGCCGCTCCAGTCCATGCGCCGACATGCGCAGGATCAATTTCGATATGGCCATCAGGGCCCCGGTGTTGCCGGCCGAGACGACCGCCCCGGCCTCGCCGGTCTTGACCGCCTCGATGGCGTTCCACAGGCTCGAACCCTTGCCGCGGCGCATGGCCTGGGCGGGCTTCTCGTCCATGGCCACGACCTTGTCGGTGTGACGCACCACGCAGACGTCGTCGCCCAGGCCGCACTTGCCCATTTCGGCGCGGATGGCGGCCTCGTCTCCGTGCAGCAGGAACCGGACGCCGTCTCCGCCATGCTGTTTGCGGTAATCGCGCACCCCGGCCACCACGACGGACGGACCGTGGTCGCCGCCCATGGCGTCAAGCGAGATCAGGACTGGGGATGACAAGCCGTTCGACTCCGGCGCGCCGTCCGCCGGCGCTGGACTGTGGGCGACGATAACGCCGCACCGGGGGGATGCAACCACGCCGACCTTGCGTCAACCTTCGTCCGAGGGACGAAGCTGCTTCAGCACGGCGAAGGGCGAGATTTCCGCGGGCTCCGGCGGTTGCACGAACTCGGCGCCCGGCTTGCGCGGGAACGGGTCCAGCCGCAAGGCCAGTTGCTCGACGGCGTACTGCCCCAGATCGATCTGGCCGCCCTCGACCAGGTCCGGCGATTCGTCGTCCAGGGTGATGACGATCTCGTCCGGCTCCTCGTCCTCCGGCTCGGCGAGGGAGATCGAGAACGGCGTGTCGATGTCCAGCGGCAAGGGCTCGAGAGTGACGCCGCAGGTCTGGGCCAGCTTGGCCTTCACCCGACCGCTCAGGCGCCAGCCGCCGGGCGCCGGGGCCAGGTTCATCTCGGCGACGAAGGAGTCCAGCGAGGCCAGATCGAGGGCTTTGGCGATGCGGGCACGGGCGGCCGAATCCGGCTCCAGCCGGCGTTCGACGCCCGCCCCGATTTGGTGCAGCCGCACCGGCTCGCTGAAGGGAAGGTCGTTCATGCAGGGATCTCCGCCCAGTCGGGCTGTTTGGACGCCGCTTCCACGGTCTGGGCCGCCAACCGCGCGCGGCTGTCCACCGCATAGGCCGCCAGGGCGCGACCAGCCGCGGGGTCGTCGCGTTCGAACACGTTGCGCGCCAGCCCCTGCGCCAGGGCTTCGATGTCCCCGGCCCGCAGCGGCGGCTCATAGGCCGTCATCCGCCCGTACATCGCCTCGCCCAGCTTGCGCATCTTCTTGCCCACCGAGATGTCGCCGACGCCAAGTTCGCGCAGGGCATGATCGAGAGCGGACACATAGGTGTCGAACAGCTCCTGCGCCGCCTCCGTTCCCTGCCCGCCCTCGTCGCGCAGGCGCATGACCAGCAGCAGCACGTGCAGGGTGTACAGTTCGAAGCGCGCATCGATGCGGTCGGCGACTCCCATGCGCGTATAGAAGGCCGGCTCGCGCGCCTGCCGCACGGCCAGTTCGTACAGGGCCTCGCCAGCGCGGGCCCGGGGGCGGGATCGGAAGAGGTTCTGAAGCATGATCTGCGGCCCCTTTTCCGCCGCGCCGTTGAACTAAGGCTCGGGTCCGGTTAGGTCAAAGACCTTGTTCTCTCGCAGGCGTCGTCCATGCTCCGCACCAAGCTCTTCCTGGCCGCCCTTTCGGCCGCCGCCCTCACCACGGCCTGCGCGCCGATCGTGGGCCAGAACGGCTTCCAGGCCGTCGACGCCAAGCCGACGGATATCGTGGCCGGGACCGACACCAAACAGACCGTGCTGACCAAGCTGGGCACGCCGTCGACCACCTCGACCTTCGAGAGCGACAGCGTCTGGTACTACATCAGCCAGGTGACCGAGAAATACACCTTCAACCGGCCTCAGGTGACCCAGCGCTCGGTGACCGAGATCACTTTCAACGACGCCGGCCAGGTGGCCGAGGTTCGCACCCTCGGCCTCGACGACGGCCGCCGCATCGCCATGAACGGCCGCGAGACTCCTACCCGCGGCCGCCAGCTGACCATCCTCGAGCAGCTGCTCGGCAACGTCGGCCGCGGCCAGCTGCCGCGCACCGACGAGGACGTCCCCGGCCAGCGCCGGCCGGACTGATCCGCTTC
>JAEZIH010000254.1 GCA_023416055.1 Pseudomonadota bacterium
AAGTCTCTTGTCCGTCCAGAATCCGGCCCAGCACCCGGGCGGTGTAGTCCACCAACGGGATGACGCGGGCGTAGTTCAGCCGTGCGGGTCCGATGACGCCGATGGCGCCCAGCACCCGCTGCCGGCCTGTCATATAGGGCGCCGCGATCACGGCGGAACCCGAAAGGGAAAACAGCCGCGTTTCGGCGCCGATGAAGATGCGCACGCCCTGGGCCGTGGAGACGCCGTCGAGCAGGCCGATCAGCTGCTCCTTCTGCTCCAGGTCGTCGAACAGGACGCGCACCCGCTCCAGATCCTCGACGGCCTCGCGGTCCTGCAGCAGGTTGGCCCGGCCGCGCACGATCAGGGCCCGCTCCTGCCCGGCCCCGCCTGACCAGGCGGCCAGGCCGTCCTCGACCAGGCGGGCGGCGGCGGCGTCCAGTTCGCGGCGGGCGGCGTCCAGTTCGGTGCGCATCTCGGTGCGCGCCTCATGCAGCGGACGGCCCTTGAGCCGGGCGTTGAGGAAGTTCGAGGCCTCCTGAAGCGTCGAGGGGGTGACCCCGGCCTTCAGCGGCATCAGGCGGTTCTCGACCGTGCCGTCGTCGGCGACCAGCACGGCCAGGGCCTGGTCGTGGCCGAGCGCGACGAACTCGACGTGCTTGACGCCCGCGTCGCGGACCGGGCTGGCGACGATGCTTGCCCCCCCGGCGAGGCCCGAGAGCAGGGCCGAGGCCTCGTTCAGCGCCTCCTCGAAGCCGCGGCCGCTGCCGGCCAGGCGGGCGTCGATCTCGCGCCTCTCCTCGCGGGAGAGGTCGCCGATCTCCAGCAGGCCGTCGACGAACAGCCGCAGGCCGGCGTGGGTCGGGATCCGCCCCGCCGAGGTGTGCGGCGAGGCCAGCAGGCCGGCCATGGTCAGATCCTGCATGGTGTTGCGGATCGAGGCCGGCGACAGCGCCACCCCGGTCAGCGACAGGGTGCGCGAGCCGACCGGCTCTCCGGTCTGCAGATAGGATTCGACGATGCGGCGGAAGATGTCGCGGGCGCGCTCGTCCAGCGCCACGAGGCCGCCGGATTCCATCGCGGCCGAGGTCAGCAGAGGGGATTTCATCTGGCGTCGGCCATCGAGGAGGCGGGGGACAGGCTCACGGTTTCAGGATAAGCAGCGGCGCGACCGCTTCCAAGGACCCTGCCCATGACCACCGCCCGCCCCTCCGAACGCGCCCCCGACCAGCTTCGCGCCGTGACGCTGGAGACCGGGGTCAACCGCTATGCGGAAGGGTCGTGCCTGGTGACCTTCGGGCATACGAAGGTGCTGGTCACGGCGTCGGTGGAGGAAAACGTGCCGGGCTGGATGCGCGGCAAGGGGCAGGGCTGGGTGACGGCGGAGTACGGCATGCTGCCGCGCGCCACCCACACCCGGGGCCGGCGCGAGGCCGCCTCGGGCAAGCAGACCGGGCGGACGCAGGAGATCCAGCGGCTGATCGGGCGCAGCCTGCGCGCCGTGATCGACCTGAAGGCGCTGGGCGAGCGGCAGGTGGTGCTGGACTGCGACGTCATCCAGGCGGACGGCGGCACCCGCACGGCGGCGATCACCGGCGCCTGGGTCGCCATGGCCTCGGCGCTGGACTACCTGCGCGCCGAGGGCGTGCTGAAGGCCGACCCGATCCTCGACCAGGTGGCGGCGGTGTCGTGCGGCGTGTGCAACGACCAGCCGGTGCTGGACCTCGACTACGAGGAGGACTCCACCGCCGAGGCCGATTCCAACTTCGTCCTGACCGGCGCCGGCGGCATCGTCGAAATCCAGGCCACGGGCGAGAAGCGCGGCTTCACCCGCGCCGAGTTCGACCGCCTGTTCCAGCTGGCCGAAAGCGGCTGCGCGGAGCTGTTCGCCATGCAGCGGGCGGCGCTGGGGCGGTAGGGCTCAGCCCTCGAGATCTTCCGGCAGGCCCACGGCGTGGAAGCCGGCGTCGACGTGGACCACTTCGCCGGTGGTCGAGCGGCCGAGGTCGGAGCACAGCCACAGGGCGCAGCCGGCGACGCCCTCCATCGAGGTCTCTTCCTTGATCATCGAGAACTGGGCGCTCTTCGAGTGCAGGCCGCGGCCGCCGGCGATGCCGGCCAGCGACAGGGTGCGCATGGCCCCGGCCGATATGGCGTTGACGCGGATGTTCTTGGGGCCGAGGTCGCGGGCGATGTAGCGGGTCGCCGCCTCCAGCGCCGCCTTGGCCACGCCCATGGTGTTGTAGTTGGGGATGACCCGCTCGGAGCCGAGGTAGGTCAGGGTGATCATCGAGCCGCCGTTGGGCATCAGCTTCGCGGAGCGGCGCGCCACGTCGACGAAGCTGAAGGCCGAGATGTTCATGGCCAGCAGGAAGCTGTCGCGGGTGGTGTTGTCGACGAAGGAGCCCTTCAGCTCGTCCTTGTTGGCGAAGGCCACCGAGTGGACGACGAAGTCGATCGTGCCGAATTCCTTCTCCAGCTCGGCGAAGGCGGCGTCCATGGAGGCGTCGTCGGTGACGTCGGCCTGGATCAGCAGCCGGGCGCCGACGCTCTCGGCCAGCGGGCGCACGCGGCGCTCCAGCCCCTCGCCGAGGTAGGTGAAGGCCAGCTCGGCGCCCTGGGCCGCCAGCTGCGAGGCGATGCCCCAGGCGATGGAGTTGGAGTTCGCCACCCCCATGATCAGGCCTTTCTTGCCCTTCATGAGGTCGCCCTTGGGCATGTCCCAGCCGCTCTCGCTCGCCATGGTTCGTCTCCGTGTTTCGAGGGCGGAGGGTTAGCAGCGCCGGCGGGCGGGCGGAAGGCGTCAGTTTCGGGAGGTTGCCTCCGCCGCGAGCCGGAGCCTAGCGTGGCGGCGGGAGGACGTCCGCATGATCGAGTGGCTCGCTAGCCTGGCTCTTGTCGCCGCGTTGCAGACGGCGGGACCTCCGCGCACCGAGGCCGCCGTCGTGGTCTTGACCACGGACGACGTCCGGCAGGGGCAGGTCAAGCATGGGCGAAGCCTGCTGGAGGTGCTCGGCGACGAACGCCTGGGGCGCTACCGCTGGCTGGAGCCTGCGGTGTCGGCCCAGGCCTTCCGCTCGTGCGAGGACGACAGGCCGGACCGGGGTCTGGAAAACTGCGTCCGCCATTACCTGCGCGAGAGCGGGGTCGGGCCCTCGACGGTGGTGGTCGCCTTCGCGGACGGGCCGGGGCCGTCCGCAAGTCGCGGTGAGGGCGCGATGCGGGTCGCGTGCTACGGCCGCGGCGCGACGGCGTCCGACCCGGCGGCGCAGGTCACCTGGCTGTGGCCGGGTTCGGCGCGGCTGGCGGGCGTCAACGACTGGAACCGCGACCGGGACGCCCTGGCCGCCTGCATCGACGCGGCGCTGGCGGAGGAGCCGCTCTAGCGGTCGACCTTCGACAGGATCAGGCAGCCGTTGGTGCCGCCGAAGCCGAAGCTGTTCGACATGACATGGGTGAGCTCGCCGTCGTGGCGCCGGCGCAGGATCGGCATGCCCTCGAACTCGGGGTCGAGGTTCTCGATGTGGGCGCTCTCGGCGGCGAAGCCGTGCTTCATCATCAGCAGGCAGTAGATCGCCTCCTGCGCGCCCGCCGCGCCCAGCGAATGGCCGGTCAGCGACTTGGTCGACGAGATCATCGGCAGGTCGTCGCCGAAGACGTTGCGCACCGCGCCCATCTCCTTGGAGTCGCCGACCGGGGTCGAGGTGCCGTGCGGGTGGAGGTAGTCGATCTTCGGATTGCCGGCCATCTCGAGCGCGATCTTCATGCAGCGCTCGGCGCCCTCGCCCGAGGGGGCGACCATGTCGTAGCCGTCGGAGTTGGCGCCGTAGCCGGTGACCTCGGCGTAGATGGTCGCGCCGCGCGCCTTGGCCCGTTCGTATTCCTCAAGCACCACGATGCCGGCGCCGCCGGCGATGACGAAGCCGTCGCGGTCCTTGTCATAGGCGCGGCTGGCCCTGGCCGGGGTGTCGTTGAAGTTCGAGGACATGGCGCCCATGGCGTCGAACATGTTCGACATCGACCAGTCGATGTCCTCGCAGCCGCCGGCGAAGACCACGTCCTGCTTGCCCCAGGCGATCTGTTCGGCGGCCGCGCCGATGCAGTGGGCGCTGGTCGCGCAGGCCGAGGAGATCGAATAGTTGATCCCCTTCAGCTCGAACCAGGTGGCCAGCACGGCCGAGGGGCCGGAGGCCATGGCCTTGGGCACGGCGAACGGGCCGATGCGCTTGGGCGAGCCCTTTTCGACGGTGGTCTGCGCCGCCTGCAGGATGACCTGGGTCGAGGGGCCGCCCTCGCCGACGATCAGGCCGATGCGCTCGTCCTTGATCTCGTCCGGGGTCAGACCGGAGTCCTTGAGAGCCTCCTCGAAGGCGATGTGGCCCCAGGCGGTGCCGTTGGCGAGGAAGCGCGATGCGCGGCGGTCGACCAGCGGGGCCCAGTCCTCGGCCGTGTGGCCCAGGGCGGGCGGGGCCCAGACCTGCGAGCGGAAGCCGTGGACGGCGTGATCGGCGGCGTGCTTCACGCCCGAACGGGCCTCGCGCAGGGAGGCCGCGACCTCATCCTGCCCGGTGCCGATCGAGGAGACGATGCCCAGTCCGGTGACGACTACACGCCGCATGATGCTTCCTTCTGAACTCTGATCGCGGGGGGTCAGCCGCCCTGCGGTTCCGTCGCGCCGCCGAAAAGGCCGACGCGCATGTCGTCGCAGCGGTAGATGATCTCGCCGTCTGCCTCCAGCACGCCGTCGGCGATGCCCATGACCAGTTTGCGGTTGATCACCCGCTTGAGGTCGATCTTGTAGACGACCTTCCTGATGTCGGGGGTGACCTGGCCGGTGAATTTCACGTCGCCGACGCCGAGGGCGCGGCCGCGGCCCGGGCCGCCGATCCAGCCGAGGTAGAAGCCGACCAGCTGCCACATGGCGTCGAGGCCGAGGCAGCCCGGCATCACCGGGTCGCCGATGAAGTGGCACTGGAAAAACCAGAGGTCCGGATGGATGTCGAGCTCGGCCTCGACATAGCCCTTGCCGTGGGCGCCGCCGTCGGCGTTGATCTGGGTGATGCGGTCGAACATCAGCATCGGCGGGGCCGGCAGCTGGGCGTTGCCAGGGCCGAACAGCTCGCCGCGGCCGGAGGCCAGCAGGGCCTCATAGTCGAACGACGACGGATATTTCGATTGGGTCACGACGGTCGTATTCCAGACGGCTGGCGGCGGGCTCGCCGCGGTGGCCGATTTGGCGGTCGGGTTACACGAGGCCGGGCGGCGGCTCAACCGCCGTCGTCGGCGCGTCCCGAGCCCGCGGGCCGGGCTGCATTGCACAGCGGGCGCTCCTGGGCCCCGAACACCGCCGACTGGCGCACCCATCCGCGCAGCCGGCCCGAGCGCACCCGGCACCAGCCGTCCTCGCACTCGTCCATCGAGACCAGCGAACGGGGCGACAGCCGGGCCCGCACCGACGATGTCTCCGATCGGCCGGAGTGGATGGGGACCTCCGCGTCGGAGGCGTTGAGCAGGCTGCGCCGGCTGGACACCACGCTGCGGTGGACCCAGGCCACGGCCCCCTCGGGGTCGCAGATCTTCCGCCATTCGGTGGTCTCGGCGATGACCTGCACGGGCAGGCCCGAGACGCGGTATTCCCACAGGATGCGGTAGTCTAGGCCGGGACCGAAGCGGGCGTGGACCTCGGAGGACTTCAGCGACAGCCAGCGGGGCACCGGCTGGCCGCTGGGCGTGGGCCGGCCGTCCGGCATGGTCTGCAGGCCGCCGGACATCACCGCCGCCCCCGCGACGGCGACCGCCACCGCCAGTCTGTGGATGCGGAAAGGAGCTATGCGGGGCACGCCGTGGTCCATGGGATCGAAGCCCCCACTCTGGTCCCACAGGCTTAAGGCCCCGTTAACCAGACCCCCGACCGCGGGAGACCGCGCGAAGCTTGACCAGGGGATCAACGGGCGGTTGATTGGGGCCGGGGTTCGAGGGGGATTTCAACATGCAATCAGGACTTTCGCTGGCGGCCCAGGCCGTCCTGTCGCGGCGCGGCCTGCTGGGCGGGGCGTGCGCCCTGACCGCGGCGAGCGTGTTCCGGCCCGGCGTCGCGCGAGCCCGGGCTGCGGAGCCCTACCCCTACGACGCCTTCTTCACGCCGGCGAAGACCCGGGCCGTCTGCCTGTCCCCTTCGGGTCGCCGGATCGCCGCTCTGCAGCAGACGGGCGACGCGGATTCGCCGGCCGGGGTCATCGAGCTGATCGAGGCCGAAGATCCCGAGGGCCAGCGCCGACAGGTGTTTCTGGGACCGATCGAGGCGGAGGCCATGGAGTGGGCCAATGACCAGCGTCTGCTGGTCCGGGTGGCCATCAAGCAAAGGACGGCCACGCGTTCCATTCCCGGATCCAACCGTCGCATCGGACCGGTGGAGTTCACCTCGCGCCGGGTGCTGTCGGTCAGCGCCGACACGAGCGAGGTGGCGGTGATGTTCCAGGACCAGCGCCAGCGCCTGCGCAACAGCATCGACATGGGCCGCGTCGTCGACCTGCTGCCGAACGATCCAGACCATGTTCTGATGACCGCCTGGGAGCGGGACGGGGTGCTGGGCCTGCATCGCGTCAACGTGAATACGGGTTCGGCCCAACGCATCGAGCGCGGCTCGTCGGGCACCTTCGCCTGGGACACCCAGGGCGGCGTTGCGGTGCTGCGCCATGATATCAACTCGCGCGGCACCCTGGAGACGGTCTACGCCCGCGCCCCGGGCGAGACAGCGTGGACGTTCGCCCGCCGCAACCGGATCGTCGATGCGCCCGACTTCTCGTGGGTGGCTGAGACCGAGCGGCCGGGCATCGTCCTCGTCACCGCCCGCAGCGAGGGCGAGGACACCGAGGCGGTGCGCGAGATGGACCTGCGCAGCGTCACGGTCGGCCCTCCGATGAACGCGCGCCCGGGCCGGGACGTCATCTACGGCCTCACCGATTCCGCTGGAGCCTACCTGGGCGCGGCCTATTACGGCGAGCGGCTCGAGTACGAGTTCAACGAGGCGGGGCTGGCGGCGCATCATCGCGCCCTGAACCGCTTCTTCGACGACGACTGCGACGTGCGACTGACCGACGTCGACCGCAGCCGCAACCGTTTCATCGCCTTCGTGACCGGGCCTCGCGAGCCCGGTTCGTGGTTCTTCTACGACCGCGCGGCCCAGGCGATCGTCAATATCGGTTCGCGCCAGGACCTGGACTTCGACCGCCTGGGGACCTGTGAAACCCTGCAGGTGACCACGCGCGACGGTGCGACGATCGAGGCCTATCTGACCGCTCCGCTGGGTGGCGCGCCCGGGCCTCTGGTGGTCCTGCCGCACGGCGGGCCCGAGGTGCGGGACACGCGCACCTGGGACCGCCAGGTGCAGGCCCTCGCCTCCCAGGGCTGGTGGGTGCTGCAGCCCAATTTCCGCGGCTCGGGCGGCTATGGACTTGAGTTCGCACGCCAGGGCTGGACCCGCTGGGGCGATCGCATGCAGGAGGATGTCGAGGACGCCGTCGCCCATGCCGTCTCCCTGCGCGGCCTCGACGCCGGCAAGGTGGCGATCATGGGAACCAGCTACGGGGGCTATGCGGCGCTGATGGGCGCGGTGCGCCGCCCCGACCTGTACAGGGCGGCCATCTCGATCTGCGGCGTGTCGGACCTGCCCGAGATCATGGCGTGGGAGGAGCGCGAGGACGACGTTCCGGGCAAGCCGATCTACGAGTTCTGGACCAAGCGGATCGGTGACCCGAGAGTGATGGGCGCGGCGCTGGAGGCGGCGTCGCCCGCCCGGCGCGCCGGCGAGATCGCCTGTCCGGTGCTGCTGGTGCACGGGGTCGACGACGGGATCGTGCCGGTGGCCCAGTCGCGGCGCATGCGCGACGCCCTGCGCCGGGCCGGCAAGACCGTCGAGCTGATCGAGATCGAGGACGCCGGCCACGCCGACTGGGAGGACGATCAGGAACTGGCCCTGGTAGAGCGCTACATCGGCCTGATCCGCTCCGCCTTCGCCTAGGCGCAGACCGGGCAGGCGGGGTCGGCGGCGAGAGCTGCCGTCCGGGCGGTCCCGGCCAGGCCGTCGTAGATCAGCAGCCGGCCCTCGAGTGATCGGCCGGCGCCGGTGATCAGCTTGATCGCCTCCAGCGCCGCCATCGAGCCGACGACGCCGGCCAGCGCCCCGACCACGCCGACGCGGGCGCAGGTCTCGGCCTCGGGCGGCGTCTCGGCGATGAGGCAGCGGTAGCAGGGGCGGCCGCGGAACACCCCGACCTGGCCGCTCCACCGGCCCAGGGCGCCCGACACGAGCGGTAGGCCGGCGGCGACGCAGGCCGCGTTGGTGGCGAAGCGGGTGTCGAAGTCGTCGGTCCCGTCCAGCACCACGTCGCAGCCCTCGAGCAGCCAGGCGGCGTTGTCCGGGGTCAGGCGTTCGGGCGCCGTTTCGACCTCCACGTGGGCGTTGAGGGCGGCCAGTCGCGTCGCGGCGGCCTCGACCTTGGCGTCGCGTACATCGGTCTCGGCGAAGATGATCTGGCGCTGCAGGTTCGACAGGGCGACCGCGTCGTGGTCGATCAGCCGCAGGGCGCCGACCCCGGCGGCGGCGAGATAAAGGGCCGCCGGAGCGCCGACCCCGCCCATGCCGACGACGCCGACCCGGGCGGCCTTCAGCCGCTGCTGGCCGGGGCCGCCGATTTCAGCCAGCACCAGATGGCGGGCGTAGCGTTCGATTTCGTCGTCGGAGAAGGTCACCGCCCCGAGATAGGCGGTCGGCGGCGCGGCGTCACGCGGCCTGGCGGAGATCCAGCAGAACCTCGGCCTCGCGCGCCGTGACGCGGGACAGGCAGTTCAGACCCAGCCGGTTGAGCAGGGCGGCCGGGTCGGCGCACAGCCCCATCGGCTCGTCGAGCCGGCGCGCCGTGATCGGCGTGTCCAGCAGGACGCGGAAGCCGGTGTGGCGCGGATCCTCAAGCAGGCGGCGGACCAGGCGGTCAACGTCGGCGCGGGCGCCTTCGATGGCCTGCAGGATATGCCCCCGGTGGAACATGACGCAGCTGGTCAGGTGGTCACGCCGGTTGTTGCGCTCCGACACGCCGAGGATCTGGGCGATCGAGAGGGTCGAGACGCCGGTCGCGCCGACAGCTTCACTGGCGTAGATGACGCGATGGAGCACGCCTGTTTCCTTCCGAGGCATTAAAGAGGGAATATAATGTCAATGTAACGGCTTCCATTGGTGAAAATATGGCTGAGCGTGGCCTTTGGAATCCTGTGGCTTTCGCCTTGCCCCGCCGCATTGGCGCCTCCATCTGAAAAGGCATGACGCACGACACCCACGCTTCCTCCGGGCCCGGCTGGCACGGGACCACCATCCTCGCGGTTCGCAAGAACGGCCGCACCGTCATCGCCGGCGACGGCCAGGTCTCGATGGGGCCGACCATCGTCAAGGGCGCGGCGCGCAAGGTTCGCACCCTCGCCGGCGGCAAGGTGCTGGCCGGCTTCGCCGGGGCCACGGCCGACGCCTTCACCCTGATCGAGCGGCTGGAAGCCAAGCTGGAGCAGTACCCGGGCCAGCTGGCGCGGGCCTGCGTCGACCTCGCCAAGGACTGGCGCACCGACCGCTATCTGCGGCGGCTGGAGGCGATGCTGCTGGTCGCGGACCGCAACTCGATCTTCACCGTCACCGGGGTCGGCGACGTTCTCGAGCCGGAGTATGGCGTGGCCGCGGTGGGATCCGGCGGCAACTTCGCCCTGGCGGCTGCGCGCGCCCTGCTCGACCACTCCGACATGGACGCCGAGACCATCGCCCGCCGCGCCATGGAGATCGCCGCCGAGATCTGCGTCTACACCAACGGCAACCTGACCGTGGAGACGCTGGACTAGCTTCACGCAACCGATCGCCGCGCCCCCTCCCGCCGGCGGCAGAGCCATCCTATCTCGGCGACATGACTGACCTTTCCCCCCGCGAAATCGTTTCCGAACTCGACCGCTTCATCGTCGGCCAGGACGACGCCAAGCGCGCCGTCGCCGTGGCCCTGCGCAACCGCTGGCGGCGCAAGCGGGTGCCCGAGGACCTGCGCGACGAGGTGACGCCGAAGAACATCCTGATGATCGGCCCGACGGGGGTCGGCAAGACCGAGATCGCCCGGCGTCTGGCGCGGCTGGCGGGGGCGCCCTTCCTCAAGATCGAGGCGACCAAATTCACCGAGGTCGGCTACGTCGGCCGCGACGTCGACCAGATCATGCGCGACCTCGTCGAGGCGGCGCTGGTCATGGTCCGCGACAAGCGCCGCGCCGGGGTCAAGGCGCGGGCCGAGGCGGCCGCCGAGGAGCGGCTGCTGGACGCCCTCGTCGGCCCGGGCTCGCAGCCCGCCACGCGCGAGGCCTTCCGAAAGCGGCTGCGCGCCGGCGAACTGGACGACAAGGAGGTCGAACTGGCCCTGGCCGACACCTCGTCGCCGATCCAGGGGCTGGACCTACCCGGCGGCGGCAACGTCGGCATGATCAATCTGTCGGAGATGCTGGGCAAGCTGGGCGGCGGCCGGACGAAGACGGTCAAGCTGACGGTGCGCGACGCGGTCGGGCCGCTGGTCACCGAGGAATCCGACAAGCTGCTGGACCAGGAGAGCCTGACCCGCGAGGCGGTGCTGCTGGCCGAGAACGAGGGCATCGTCTTCCTCGACGAGATCGACAAGGTCGCGGCCCGTCAGGACCGGGCCGGCGCCGACGTATCGCGCGAGGGCGTGCAGCGCGACCTGCTGCCGCTGATCGAGGGCACGACGGTGTCGACCAAGTACGGGCCGGTGAAGTCGGACCACGTCCTGTTCATCGCCTCGGGCGCCTTCCATGTGGCCAAGCCGTCGGACCTGCTGCCCGAACTGCAGGGCCGGCTGCCCATCCGGGTCGAGCTGAAGGCCCTGACCCGCGACGATTTCGTGCGCATCCTGACCGAGCCCGAGGCCAATCTGATCCGCCAGAACCAGGCCTTGCTGGCCACCGAGGACGTGACGCTGGAGTTCACCGACGACGCCATCGCGGCCTTGGCCGACGCGGCGGTGGCGGCCAACACCACGGTCGAGAACATCGGCGCCCGGCGGCTGCAGACCGTGCTGGAGCGGGTGCTCGAGGAAACCAGCTTCAAGGCCTCGGACCTGTCCGGCCAGACCGTCGTCTTCGACGGCGACCGGGTGCGCGAACGGGTCGCCGACCTCGCCCGGGACGCCGACCTGAGCCGGTTCATCCTGTAGCGACGGTTGAAACAGGAACGGATGCGGAACATAAGGACCGCATGCCCGCCGCCGCCCTGCACATAGAGCTGGTCTTCAGCCGGCCGGAGACGACCCAGTCCGTGACCCGCGGGGCGGCGCGGCTGCTGGTCGACATGGGCTATGCGCCGCTGCTGGAGGTCTGCCTGCCCAACGGCCGGCGGGCCGACGTGATGGCGCTGGGCCCGAAGGGCGACATCGTCATCTGCGAGGTCAAGTCGGGGGTCGAGGACTACCGCGTCGACCGCAAGTGGGGCGAGTACGGGCCGTACTGCGACGCCTTCTACTTCGCCGTGGCCCCCGAGTTTCCCGAGGGCGTGCTGCCGGACGAGCCGGGACTGATCGTCGCCGACGGCTTTGGCGGGGCGGTGGTGCGGGATGCGCCCCTGACGCCGCTGGCGCCGGCGCGACGCAAGGCTCTGACCCTGGCCTTCGCCCGGCTGGGAGCGATGCGAACGCTGCGGGATCAGGCCCCGGGCTGAGGCGGGTCGACCACGCGGCCGGACTCGCCCGCCGCCTGATGGGCGGTGGCGGTGGCGGCGCAGCCCATCAGCCGCTCGCCGGCGATCTCGACAAGGGCGGTCAGCGGCCAGACGCGGTCGCTCATGCCGTCGCTGCAGTCGGTGGCGGACAGGGTGACCTTCAGCGCATTGCCGGCCCCGGTGGTGGTTTCCCACACCGCCATGGTGCCCTGCATGTTCGGACCGCCCTGGGGCGCGCGCTGCTCGGGGC
>JAEZIH010000262.1 GCA_023416055.1 Pseudomonadota bacterium
AGGCCGACATGGCTCTCAAGGTCGCCATCGTCGGCCGCCCCAATGTGGGCAAGTCGACCCTGTTCAACCGCCTCGTCGGCAAGCGCCTGGCGCTCGTCGACGATCGCCCCGGCGTGACCCGCGACCGTCGCTACGCCGACGGGACCATCGGCGACCTCGCACTGCCCCTGATCGACACCGCCGGCTATGAGGACGTCACCGACGAAAGCCTCGAGGCCCGCATGCGCGAGCAGACCGAGGCGGCCATCGACGACGCCGACGTCATCCTGTTCATCATGGACGCCCGCGAAGGGGTCACGGCGCTGGACCGCATCTTCGCCGACCGCCTGCGCCACCAGCACAAGCCCGTCGTCCTTCTGGCCAACAAGTCCGAGAGCCGCGAGAGCGGCGGCGGCATCGGCGAGGCCTATGCGCTGGGATTCGGAGAGCCCGTGGCCATCTCGGCCGAGCACGGCGAGGGCATGGCCGACCTCTACGCCGCCATCGTCACCGCCTCGCAGGACATCTTCGTCGAGGAGATCGACGAACCCGACAAGCCGATCCGCATCGCCGTCATCGGCCGACCCAACGCCGGCAAGTCGACCCTGATCAACCGCCTGATCGGCGAGGACCGCATGCTGACCGGCCCCGAGGCCGGCATCACCCGCGATTCCATCTCGGTCGACTGGCAATACGAGGGCCAGAACATCCGGCTGGTCGACACGGCCGGCATGCGCCGCAAGGCCCGGGTGCAGGAGAAGCTGGAGAAGCTGTCGGTCGCCGACACCATTCGCGCCATCACCTTCGCCGAGGTGGTCATCCTGGTCATGGACAAGGACGACGCCTTCGACACCCAGGACCTGCAGCTCGGCGACCTGGTGGAGCGCGAGGGCCGCGCCCTGGTCTATGTCGCCTCCAAGTGGGACCTCGAGGAGAACCCCCAGTCGCGCCTCGCCGAACTGACCCGCATGGCCGACGACAAGCTGCCCCAGCTGAAGGGTTCCCCCTTCGTCGCCCTGTCGTCGCACAGCGGCCGCGGCGTCGAGCGGCTGATGCCGGCGGTGCTCAAGGCGCACGAAACCTGGTCGGTGAAGGTCAAGACCAAGGACCTCAACACCTGGCTGTCGCTGGCCACCCAGCGCCACCCGCCGCCCGCCGTCGACGGCAAGCGCATCAAGCCCAAATACATGGCCCAGACCAAGGCCCGGCCGCCGACCTTCGTGCTCATGGCCAGCCGCGCCGAGGCCATGCCGGACAGCTACAAGCGCTATCTGGTCAACAGCCTGCGCGAGTCCTTCGACCTGCCCGGCACGCCGATCCGCCTGATCGTCAAGGCCGGCAGCGCCAACCCCTATGCGCCCGGCGGCGCCAAGTCCGGCCCCGAACGCTACAAGGGCGACGCGAAGACCGCGCCCCGTCGCGTCATCAAGAAGGCCGAGCAGGAAGAGCGCCTGTCCAACCTGCCCGGCAAGGCGCTGGAGCAGAAGCGCGTCGGCAAGGGCAAATCCAAGCCGCTCTCGGGCCTGAAGGCCAGCGCCTCGAAGAAGGCCGGCTCCTCCGTCGCCATCCAGAAGGGCGCGCGGGGAGGGGCGAGGCAGGTCTCACGCTCCGGCCGTGTCCGCACCGGCCAGAAGCACGCGCCGAAGAAGTAGGGCGGGGCCGTCAGACCAGCCCCGCCACTCCCGGCCCCTGGCTCCATTCCTTGAAGCTGACCTCCAGCGGCGGCTGCACGTCTCCGCGGGCCAGTTCTACCATCAGCGGACCGATGGCCGAGGGGTGCACCACCGTCTCCGGATCCTCGCCCGGATAGGCCTGGGCGCGCATCGCCGTGCGCATCCGGCCGGGATCGACGATCGACACCCGGATCGGCATCGACTCGATCTCGTCGGCCCAGCATTTCATCAGCGTCTCGGCGCCCGCCTTGGTCGCCGCGTAGGCGCCCCAGAAGGCGCGCGGCTTCGTCGCCACGCTGGTGGTCAGGTGGATCACCCGCCCCGCGTCCGAGGCCTTTAGCAGCGGCTCCAGCGAGCGGATCAGGCGGTAGACGGCGGTGAAGTTGATCTTCTCGACCTTGGCGAAGCCGCGCGGGTCGGCGTGGCTCACCGGCGTCAGGCCCTCGGCCCCCATGGTCGCCGCCGCCTGCACCCAGACGTCCAGCCGGCCGAAGCGCTCGAAGATGGCGCCGCCCAGCCGGTCGATGGCGCCGCCGTCGACGAGGTCGAACGGGATCAGGGTGGCGTGCCTGCCGGTGGCGGCGAAGATGGCGTCGTCCAGCTCCTCCAGCCCGCCCTGGGTCCGCGCCGTGGCGATGACGTGGGCCCCGGCCTTCGCCAGGGCGAGGGCGCTTTCGTAGCCGATGCCGCGCGAGGCCCCGACGACGAGGGCGATGCGGTCTTTGAGGGGAAGCTCTGACATGGCGGCCTGATAGCGCGCCCGCCCGCCGGCCGGAAGCGAAACCGGCTCAGAAGCCGGGCGCGGCCTGCCACAGGCTGAAGCTGACGCCCTGGTCGTCCTCGACCACGGCGGTCCGCCCCGAGCGGGTGTCCGACGGCGCCGCCGCCTTGCCGCCCAGCTCCGCGACGCGCTTGCACAGGGCGTCGACGTCCTCGACGCGGAAATACAGGTGCGGAAAATCCTTGGCCCGCTCGACCTTCACGAAGCCGAACGCCGGCTGGCTGTCGGCCACATGGGCATAGGTCGGGCTCGAGGCTTCCTCGTCGAAGGTCCAGCCGAACAGCCCGCCGTAGAAGGCGCGGGCCCTGTCGATATCCGGCGTGTCGATGGTGAAGTAGCCGAGCTGGATCATGCGCCCTTAAGCGCTGACCAGCAGGGAAAGTTGCCGCGCCGCCAGCTCGCGGCCGCCTTCCTCGATCTCCCGGTCCAGCAGGCGGGTGGGGTATTCGCCGGTGAAATAGTGGTCCGTGAACTGCGGATTGCGCGGGTCGCGCGGCCCGGCCTCCATCGCCTCGTACAGGCCGTCGACCGACAGGAAGCCCAGGGTGTCGACCTCGAGATGCACGCGCATCTCCTCCAGCGTCATGTTGGCGGCGATCAGCTGGTCCCGCTCGGGCATGTCGATGCCGTAGAAGTCGGGCCACAGGATCGGCGGGCTGGCCGAGCGCAGGTGCACTTCGGCGGCGCCCGCGGCCCGGACGGCGCGGACCAGCTTCACCGAGGTGGTGCCGCGCACGATGGAATCGTCGATCAGCACCACCCGCTTGCCCTCCAGCACCCGGCGGTTGGGGCTGTGCTTCATGCGCACGCCCTTCTGGCGGGCGCCCTGGCTGGGCTGGATGAAGGTGCGGCCCAGATAGTGGCTGCGGATGATGCCCATCTCGTAGGGGATGCCGCTTTCCTGCGAATAGCCCAGGGCCGCCGGCACGCCGGAGTCCGGCACCGGCACGACCACGTCGGCCTCGACCGCATGCTCGCGCGCCAGGCCGCGGCCCATGCGCTTGCGCACGTCATAGACCGAGCGGCCGTCCAGCACGCTGTCGGGCCGCGAGAAGTAGACGTATTCGAACAGGCAGGGCCGCGCCTCGCGGGTCGGGAAGGGCTTCAGCGACTGCAGGCCGTGGCGGTCGATGACCACGATCTCGCCGTTCTCGACGTCGCGCACGAACTCGGCGCCGATGGTGTCCAGGGCGCAGGTCTCCGAGGCCAGAACCCAGGCCTCGCCCAGCCGGCCCAGCACCAGCGGGCGGATGCCCAGCGGGTCGCGCGCGCCGATCATCTTCGAACGCGTCTGGCAGACCAGGGCGTAGCCGCCCTCGATGCGGCCGACGGCGTCGATGAAGCGGTCGACGATCTTGGCCTTCCGGCTGCGCGCGATCAGGTGAAGGATGACCTCGCTGTCCGAGGTGGACTGGAAGATGGCGCCTTCGCCGACCAGCAGGTTCCGCAGGTACAGGAAGTTGGTCAGGTTGCCGTTGTGGGCGATGGCGATGCCGCCCGAGTCCAGGTCCGCGAACATCGGCTGGATGTTGCGCAGGAAGCTGCCGCCGGCGGTCGAATAACGGGTGTGGCCCACCGCCGCCGATCCCGGCATCCGCTCCGACAGGTCGGCCCCGCCGAAGGCCTCGCCGACCAGTCCCATGTGGCGCTCGGTATGGAAGCGCGCGTCGTGCACGCTGGCGATGCCGCATGCCTCCTGGCCGCGGTGCTGCAGGGCGTGCAGTCCAAGGGCCACGATCGAGGAGGCCGCGTTCGGCTCCGCGCCCCAGACCCCGCACACGCCGCACTCGAGGCGCGGCCGGTCGTCATCGGCGTCGCGCCAATGCTCTCGGTGAACGACAGGGTCGGCGATGAAGTGGGACATCGTCGGGGCTCCGATGACCTGGGATATGCGACTAGCGGGCGGCGCCCGGGGAGGTAGGCCCGGATTGCGTCGGGGGCAAGGCGGCATCGTCCTTAAGCCCCCGGCTGACCGACGAGCTGACCACGGGGGTCAGGGCGTCGGCGCCGCGCCCGATGCCCGGCAGGATGATCTGGATCGCTCGCGCGGCGCCCTGCGTCACCGGCTGCAGCGCGGCCTCGGTCAGCCAGCGCGGGGTCTTCTCGCCCGGCATCGCCGCCACGACCACCAGATGGATGGCGCCCAGCAGCACCAGCGCCCTCCCGGCTCCCACGAACACGCCGATGAACCGGTCGACCCCGCCCAGCTGCGGATGCGCCTGGGCCCGCTTGGACAGGACCGAGCCGAAGATGCGGATGCCGAAGTAGATCACCAGGAAGGAGACGGCCGCCGCCAGGATCGTCCCGGCCCAGTCCGGATCGACCAGGCCGCGGCCGATCGGCGCCGTGACCGGCAGCGCCACCAGGGCGATGAAGGCCGCCAGCACGAAGCTCAGCAGGGTGATGATCTCGCGCGTTCCCCCGCGCACCCACCCCGCCGCGGCCGAGCCGAGGATGACCAGAATGGCGATGACGTCGAAACCGGTCATTTTATCCTCCCCGTTGCGAAGCAATGGGGAGGGGGACCGCGAAGCGGTGGAGGGGCTCTGTCCGCCGCACCGACCCTGCTCGTTTCACCAGCCCCTCCGTCTCGCTACGCGAGCCACCTCCCCATTCGCTGCGCGAACGGGGAGGAGACTGAAGATCAATACCGGTTTTGGGAGATTCGCTCGACCGCCTCGGTCAGGCGGCTGACCGCCGTGACCTTCACCCCCTTGTCCTTGACCGTCAGCGGCGGCGACAGGGCGCGGTCGAAGCCCAGCTTCTGCGCCTCCCTCAGCCGCGCCTCGGCCCGGCCGACGGCGCGGATCTCGCCCGACAGGCTGATCTCGCCGAACACCACGCAGCCCTGCGGCAGGGGCGTGTCGGTCGCCGAACTGACCAACGCCGCCGCCGCCGCCAGGTCGGCCGCCGGCTCGTTGACCCTCAGCCCGCCGGCCACGTTCAGATAGACGTCCTGGTCGCCGAAGCCGAAGCCGCAGCGCGCCTCCAGCACCGCCAGCACCATGGCCAGCCGGCCGGTGTCCCAGCCCACCACCGCCCGCCGCGGCGTGCCGTAGGCCGACTTCGACACCAGCGCCTGCACCTCGACCAGCACCGGCCGCGACCCCTCGATGCCGGCGAACACCGCCGCGCCCGGGGCCCGCTCCTTGCCCTCGCCGAGGAACAGGGCCGACGGATTGGCCACCTCGCGCAGCCCCGCGTCGCCCATCTCGAACACCCCGATCTCGTCGGTCGCCCCGAAGCGGTTCTTGCCGGCTCTCAGAATGCGGAAGGGATAGCCGCGCTCGCCCTCGAAGCTCAGCACCGCGTCGACCATGTGCTCGACCACCCGCGGTCCCGCCACCTGGCCGTCCTTGGTCACGTGTCCGACCAGCACGACCGCCACGCCCTGCGACTTGGCCAGCCGCACCATCTCCCCGGCGCAGGCCCGCACCTGGGCGA
>JAEZIH010000268.1 GCA_023416055.1 Pseudomonadota bacterium
TCACTGGACAGCCGCTTCAGGCGGTCGGGGTCGACGCGGATGCCCGCCCGCTCCATGTCGGCCAGCACCGCGGGCAGGGGGCGCTCCAGCGTCTCATAGACCGTGGTCAGTTTCGCCTCCGCCAGCCGCGGCTTGAGGAGCCGCCACAGCCGCAGGGTGACGTCGGCGTCCTCGGCGGCGTAGCAGGTCGCCGGCTTCAGCTCGACGTGTTTGAAGCTCTTCTGGGACTTGCCCGTGCCGGCGACCGACTTGAACGCGATCGGCTCGTGCCCCAGATGACGCCTGGCCAGGTCGTCCATGCCGTGCCCGTGCAGCCCCGCGCCCAGCACGTAGGAGATCAGCATGGTGTCGTCGATCGGCGCCACCCTGATGCCCCGCCGGGCCATCACCGCCAGGTCGTACTTGGAATTCTGAAGGATTTTCAGCACGCTGGGGTTCTCCAGCAGAACCTTCAGCCGCTTCAGGGCCTCCGCCTTGTCGATCTGGGTCAGCGGCTCCCGCTGGTCCGCCTCGCCACCGAAATCCAGCCCTCCGCCGCCCGCCGCCGGCGCATGCTCATGCGTCAGCGGCACATAGCAGGCCTCGTTCGGCCCCACCGCCAGCGACACCCCGCACAGCCCCGCATGCGTCGCCGACAGCGCGTCCGTCTCGCAGTCGAAACCCACCACCCCGGCCGCGGTCGCCTTCTCGATCCACCGATCCAGCTCCTCCAGCGTCTGGACGCAGACGTAGGCGTCGGTGTCTAACGCCTGCGCATCGGCCGCGACGGGCGCCCGCTCGCCGTAGCGCGGCGTCGCCACCGGGGCGCTCATCGGCTTCGGGGCGAAGGCCGAGGCGCCCTCGCGCGCCGGCGCCTTGCCGTCGCCGACCCGCGCCCGCAGCGAGCGGAACTCCATCCGGTCGAGGAAGTCGCCTAGCGCCACCGGGTCCGGGTCGCGCACCGCGAAGTCGTCGATCGGCTCCGGGGCCGGAGCGCTGCAATCCAGCGTCACCAGCTGCCGGCTCAGGCGGATCTGGTCGGCGAAGTTGATCAGCGTCTCGCGCCGCTTGGGCTGCTTGATCTCGTGGGCCCGCGCCAGCAGCGTCTCCAGGTCCCCGTACTCGGCGATCAGCTGCGCCGCCGTCTTCGGCCCGATCCCCGGCGCCCCGGGAATATTGTCGACCGAGTCCCCGATCAGCGCCTGCACCTCGACCACCTTGTCCGGCGTGACGCCGAACTTCTCCAGCACCGCCTCCTCGGCCAGCCTGCGGTCCTTCATCGGGTCCCACATCACCACCGACGGCCCGATCAGCTGCATCAGATCCTTATCCGACGACACGATCACCGCCTCGCCGCCCGCGTCCCGCGCCTTGCAGGCGTAGGTCGCGATCAGGTCGTCCGCCTCGTATCCCGGCAGCTCGACGCAATGCACCCCGAACGCCGCCGTCGCCTCGCGCACCAGCGGGAACTGCGGGATCAAATCCTCCGGCGGCGCCGAGCGGTTGGCCTTGTACTGGTCGTACATCTCGTTGCGGAACGTCTTCTCCGAATGATCGAAGATCGCCGCCAGATGCGTCGGCCCGTCCGCCCCCTTCATGTCGCGGATCAGCTTCCACAACATGTTGCAGTAGCCCTGCACCGCCCCCACCGGCAGGCCGTCCGACTTGCGCGTCAGCGGCGGCAGGGCGTGGTAGGCGCGGAAGATGTAGGCCGAGGCGTCGATCAGCCACAGCCGTATGGCCGGGCCGTCCTGGGTCAGCTGGCGTTCGGTAGGCTCGGGCGCGGCGTCGGTCATGGGCGGAACATAGGGGCCGCGGGCGGCCCCGTCACCGCCTCCGCGTCACGACACCCAGGTGTTGCGGCACTCGCCGACGGTCCAGCCGGCGAAGCCGGAGTGGACGCGGCATTCATAGCCCATGCCGGCCAGCGGGCCGTGCATGATACCGGTTTCGATCACCGCGCCGCGGCCGTCGTAGCTCGGCCGCGCGAAGCTGACCCAGCGCATCCGCTCGCGCGGATCGCCGGGCCGGTCGGGATCATACGGCTCGAAAGCGAGGCCGTGGCGGCTCCAGTCGCAGGCCGGCGCGTAGTCGCCCTCGAACCGGATCGGCAGCGGCGGATTGTCGGTGGTGTTGAACCGATAGTGCTCCTTCGCCACCGCCGCGATGACGGCGCAGTCGTCGCCGCTGGCTCCCGCCGCCCCGTCGGGCGCCGGCGCGGTCGTGGCGCAGGCGGAGACGAGGGGCAGGGCGGCGAGAATGGCGAGACGGCGCATGTCGGCTCCTATTTCGAGCGCAAACCCGTAATGGTCCGGCCGGGGGCGATGTCCTCGGCCGAGGTGATCAGGTGAACGAGGGCGGGGCGGCCGGCGTTCCGGGCCGCCGCCAGCGCGGCCGGGAAGTCCTCCGTCCGCTCGCAGCGAACCCCGAAGGCGCCGAACGCCTCGGCGTAGGCCACGAAGTCGGGATTCCTCAGGTCGGTGGCGATGGTCCGCTGCGCCCCCGGATAGTGGGTCTCCTGGTGCATGCGGATAGTGCCGTAGGTGCCGTTGTCGACCACCACCACGACGACGTTGATCCCGTACTGCACCGCGGTGGCGATCTCCTGCCCGGTCATCAGGTAGTCGCCGTCGCCGGCGATGCAGATGACGTCGCGGTCGGGATGGATCGACTTGGCGGCGATGGCGGCCGGATAGCCGTAACCCATGGCGCCCGAGGTCGGGGCCAGCTGCGTCCGGCGCGCCCGGTGGCGGTGGAAGCGGTGCAGCCAGGCGGCGAAATTGCCGGCGCCGTTGGTGATGATGGCGTCGTCCGGCAGGGCCTCGGCGAGGTGGCGGATCACCTCGCTCATGTTCACCGGGCCGGTCACCTGAACCGGCTGGATGAAGCCGTCGTAGTCGGCGCGGGCGGCCGCGGCCTCGTCGGCCCAGCTGCGGCCAGGATCGATCTGCGACAGGGCCAGCGCCGCCAGCGAATTGTCGGCGGCGGCGCTGAGCAGGGGCGTCCAGACGCGGCCAAGCTCCTCCGGTCCGGGATGGATATGGATCAGGGTCTCCGCCGTGCGGGCGCGGTCCAGCAGGGTGTAGCCCTGGGTCGGGTTCTCGCCCAGCCGGGCGCCGACGGCGAGGATCAGGTCCGCCGCCTTGACCCGCGCGGTCAGCTTCGGATTGCAGCCGAGGCCGAGGTCGCCGGCGTAGTTCGGGCGGTCGTTGGAGATCAGGTCCTTGCGCCGGAAGGACAGGGCGACGGGCAGGCCGAGCCGCTCGGCCCAGTCGCCGATGGCGGTGGTCGCCGCGTCGGTCCAGCCGGAGCCGCCGAGCACCAGCAGAGGGCGCTCGGCCTTCGACACGCGGTCGCGCACCTGCTCGACGAAGGCCGGGTCCAGCGCCGCCCTCGCCGGCGTCACCGGCCGCACCGGGGCGGGGCCGCCGTCCTCGTGCAGGATGTCCTCGGGCAGGCCGATCACCACCGGCCCCATCCGCCCCTGCAGCGCCGTGGCGAAGGCGCGCTCGACCACCTCGACGGTGCGTTCCGGGCTCTCGATCTCGGTCGCCCACTTGGCCAGGCCGCCGAACACCTCGCGGTAGTCGACCTCCTGGAAGGCGCCGCGGCCGCGGTCGGTCAGGGCGATCTGGCCGACGAACAGGATCATCGGCGTGGAGTCCTGATGCGCCGTGTGCACCCCGATGGAGGCGTGGGTCGCGCCCGGCCCGCGGGTGACCATGCAGACGCCCGGCTTGCCGGTCAGCTTGCCGTAAGCCTCGGCCATGTTGGCGGCGCCGGCCTCATGGCGGCAGGCGATGACCTGAATCTGGTCGCCCACGTCGGCGAGGGCGTCCAGCACCGCCAGATAGCTCTCGCCGGGCACGCAGAAGACGCGGTCGATCCCGTTCATGACGAGCGTCTCGACGAGGCGACGGGCGGCGGTGTTCGGCGGCTGGGTCATGGCTCCGCCGTTAGCAGATCGCCCCCCGCCTTGGCCATGCAACCGAACAGCCACGCTTGGCGTTTCAGGCCGCGGAATTCCACGTCGAAGGGGACACGCCCATGAAGAAGATCATCGCCCTCGGTCTCGTCGCCGCCGCCCTGGCGGTTTCGGCCTGCAACACCGTCTCCGGCATCGGCCGCGACGTCCGCGCCGCCGGCGACGCTGTCACCTCTGGCGCCGAGAGCGCCAGGCGCTAGTCGTAGCGAACGCCGGTCAGGTACAGGCCGTCCGACGGCGCCACCGGCCCGCATCGCGACCGGTCCTTCGCCTCCAGCGCCCGCGCCACGTCCCCAACCGCCCAGCGGCCCAGCCCGACCTCGACCAGGGTCCCGGTCATCGATCGCACCTGGCGATGCAGGAAGCTGCGCGCCTCGAACACCAGATGGACCTCCTCGCCGGCCCGTTCGACGCGGGCGACGTCGAGCGTCTTCGCCGGCGACTTCGACTGGCAGTTCACGTCCCGGAAGGTGGTGAAGTCGTGCAGGCCGACGAGGGCCTGCGCCGCCTCGTGCATGGCTTCGGCGTCCAGCGGCTTCTTGACGTGCCAGACCCGGCCCCGGTCCAGCGCCGGCCGGCCCGGCCGGTTGAGGATGCGGTACAGATAGCTGCGCCCCGTCGCCGAGAAGCGCGCGTGCCAGTCGGCGTCGGCCTCGACGCAGTCCAGCACCGACACGGCCTCGTGGACCATGTGGGCGTTGAGCGCATTCATCACCGTCCGCGCCGGCCAGTCCTTCGACAGGTCCACCCCGACCACCTGGCCGGTGGCGTGCACGCCGGTGTCGGTGCGGCCCGCCGCGGCGATGCGCACCGTCTCCCCGGAGAAGGCCGTGACCGCCGCCTCCAGCGCGCCCTGCACCGTCGGCTGGCCGGCCTGGGCCTGGAAGCCGTTGTAGCCCGAGCCGTCGTATTCGACCGTGAGCCTGTACCGCGGCATCAGGCCAGCCTGGTCCCGGTCGGGATCGCGAAGCCGCGCAGCATTTCGTCAGCCCCCTGCGCCGCCTTGCCCGGCCGCTGCACGGTCCGCAGCCGCACGGCGCCCACGCCGCAGGCCACGGTCAGCCCGTCGTCCAGCACCTCGCCCGGCGCGCCGTCGCCGGTCTCCGACACGCGCGACATCAGCGCCTTGATCCGAACCGGCCCGTCGGGGCCGGGCGCCTCGAACCAGGCGCCGGGGAAGGGGGAGAGGCCGCGGATGTGGGCGTCGATCTCGGCGGCCGGGCGGGTCCAGTCGATGCGCGCCTCGGCCGGGGTGATCTTGCGGGCGTAGGTCGGCTCGCCCGTCTGAGCCATTTCGGTGATCCCGCCGCGCTCGATCGCGGCCAGGGCCCGCGGCCACAGGCCGGCGCCGACGTGCGCCATCCGCTCCGACAGGGTCGCGGCCGTGTCGTCGGGGCGGATCTCGATCACCTCGGACAACAGGATCGGCCCCTCGTCGAGGCCCTCGCTCATGCGCATGATCTGCACGCCCGTCTGGCGATCGCCGGCCATGATGGCCCGCTGGATCGGCGCCGCTCCGCGCCACCGCGGCAGCAGCGAGCCGTGCAGGTTGAAACAGCCCAGCCGCGGCGCCTCCAGCACCTCCGGCCTGAGGATCTGGCCGTAGGCGACCACGCAGGCCGCATCCAGGTCCAGGCTGCGGAAGGTCTCGATCGCCTCCGCCGCCTTCATCGACTCCGGCGTGAACACCGGCAGGCCCATGGTCTCGGCGAAGGCGTGCACCGGCGACGGCGTCAGCTTCTGGCCGCGCCCCTTCGGCCGCGGCGGCTGGCTGTAGACGGCCACGACCTCGTGCCCGCTGGCGATCAGTTCGGCCAGCGAGGGCACGGCGAAGTCGGGAGTACCCATGAAGGCGAGGCGCATGCGGGGCGGTGTGCCCTATGCGGGGGACGGGGACAAGCGAGGGCGGAGGCGGATGCGGTGCAGCCTCGTCGCGTTGCGAAGCCACCGGGTTGTTGACGCGCCAACGGCGGTGCAGGGTTCATCCATGAGCATGGTTCTGTCACCCGTCGCCGCGCTGCTGCTGGGCATCCTCTCGCCCATCGACGCGGATCAGGGGCTGGCTCAGTCCCCGAAGGCGGACGTCCGGGCCATGGTGCAGCAGGCCGCCTTCGACCCGACGGCCTACTTCCCCTCTCCATACATCAGGGATCGCTCCATCGTCCGCATCGCATACACGGGCGATGACTACGGGTGGCCGGTCTACTCCATCGCGATCGCCGAAGGCTGCATCGACGGAGAAACCATTCCCCGGGATGACTGCGCGTCACGGTTGAGGGCCCGCATGGTTCGCGCGCCTGCGGATCCCGACACCGAGCGGCTCCGGGTTCTCGGAGCCCGATTGGTGTCCCGGGTCGAGCAGACCGGCGCCAGTTCTCTGGAGGAGGTCCGACAGGCCCTCGGCGAGATGTACCTGGAATGGGTCGAAGCGGACCTCCGGAACTGCCCAGGCGCGATCACCGCCTTGGCGCGGTCCGCCGAGGCTGATTGGGTGCCTGACGCCATCACCAACCCCCGGCCCGAGGACGACATGATGGGTCTCGTCCTGCATGCCGACATCGTACGGGTGGAATTCAGCCAGTATGCCCGGTTGACGAGCTACAGCGGCTGGATCGCGGAAGGATCACCAGCCGCGTGGGCGGTCAGTTTCGCGTCCACGCTCGAACCGTGCTGGGAACCAGCGTCGGTACAGCCGCCCTGGCTTCGTCCAGACTGAGCAGCCGGAGACAGGGGTCTGACCGATCAGCCCCAGCGCGTGAAGACGCCGCCGCCCTCGTCCCACTCGCCGCCGGCGTCGAGGGCGTCGTCGAAATCGAGCAGGCGGTCGATCAGCAGGCCGGCGACCACGCCCACGACGACGACGCCGACCAGCGAGATGACGCTGGCCACGCCGACCTTTTCATTGCGCGTCATGCGCCGCCGGCCGTCGGGTCCGACGATGCGATCCGGCCTGCGCTTCAGCCGCGCCATCAGGCCGCCAGCCTCGCGGCCTTCTTGACCTTGGCCACCGCCCGGTCGCGCTTCAGCCGCGACAGGTGGTCGATGAACAGCACCCCGTTCAGGTGGTCCATCTCGTGCTGGATGCAGACGGCGTAGAGGCCGTCGACCTCTTCCTCCACCGTCTCGCCGGCGTAGTTCATGTAGCGGATGCGCACCCGGGCCGGCCGCTCGACGGCGTCGAACACCTCGGGCACGGACAGGCAGCCTTCCTCGTACTGGAACAGCTCGTCCGAGGCCCAAAGGATCTCCGGATTTACGAAATAGCGCGGATTGCGGCGCGCCTGTTCGAAGGCGGCGCGCTCTTCCGCGGTCCCGTCCTCGGCGGGCTCGTCCACACCCTCGCGATCGCCCAGGTCCATGACGATGACCCGGCGCAGGTCGCCGATCTGCACCGCCGCCAGGCCGATGCCCGGGGCGTCGTACATCGTCTCCAGCATGTCATCCATCAGGGCGCGCAGCTCGTCCGTCACCGGCCCTTCGACCGGACGGGAGATCTGCTTCAGCACCGCCAGGTCGGCGGCGTTGTCGATGGTGAGGATGCGACGGACGGCCATGGCCGGGAGGTAGGGCTGCACGGGCCCGAGGTCAAGAATTTCCCAGCGCAGCGCTCGGTTATGCCGCGGGCGCGGGCAGCGGCCGCGGCTTGCGATCGTCGCCGATGGCCACATAGGTGAAGACGCCCTCGGTCACCCGCACCGCCTCGGCGCGGGGTTCGTTGCGCGAGCGCTTCCAGGCCTCGACGTGGACGCTGACCGAGGTGCGGCCCGACTTCACCACCGTGGCGTACAGCGACACCTCGTCGCCGACCGCCACCGGCTGGTGGAACACCATGGCGTCCAGCGCCACGGTCACGCAGCGGCCCTGGGCCATCTCGAAGGCCGGGGTGGCCCCCGCCAGGTCCATGTGCGCCAGCAGCCAGCCGCCGAAGATGTCGCCCTCGGGGTTGGTGTCGGCGGGCATGGCGACGACCCGCCCGACCAGACGGCCTTCGGGCGTCTCCGGCATCAGAAGGCGCTTTCGCCGGTGATGGCGCGGCCCAGGATCAGGGCGTGGACGTCGTGGGCGCCCTCGTAGGTGTTGACGGTCTCGAGGTTCATGGCGTGTCGCATGACGTGCATTTCGCCGGTGATGCCGGCCCCGCCGTGCATGTCGCGGGCCTCGCGGGCGATGGCCAGGGCCTTGCCGCAGTTGTTGCGCTTCATCATCGAGATGGCTTCGGGGCACCAGTCGC
>JAEZIH010000048.1 GCA_023416055.1 Pseudomonadota bacterium
CACCCCGAAGCCGACCGCCCCGGCCTTCGCCGGGGGTCGGCCACCTTCTCCCGCAACGGGAGAAGGGAATCAGTCCACCCCCAGCTCGCCGAGGATCCGCGGGTTGGGATAGACGTTGCGCAGAGCCTCGGTGACCGCGGCGGTGGATACCGACACGGTCCGGTTCAGCTCGGGATCGTAGCCGAAGGCGCCGCCGAGGGCGTGGATGTTGCCGTCGAAGGCCGCGCCGATCACCTCGCCGTCGGCGTTGACCACCGGCGAGCCCGAGTTGCCGCCGATGATGTCGTTGGTCGAGGCGAAGTCGTAGACGACCTCCTTGTTCACCCGCGCCTCGTTGTCCGCGAAGGCCTGGGCCAGGTTGAACGGCTCCGAGCCCGTGGCCCGCTCGTACAGGCCGCCGATGTAGGTGAACGGCGGCACGGTCACGCCGCGGTGGGTCCAGCCCTTCACCTCGCCGTATGACAGCCGCAGGCTGAAGGTGGCGTCGGGATACTGGTTCGTGCCGTAGACCGCGAAGCGGGCCTGGGCGACCTTCTCGGCCGCGGCCGCGGTGGGGGCGTTGACCTCGGCCGCCCAGCGGGCGCCGATCGCCTGCGCCGCCGCGTCGTTGGCGGCCACGAAGGCCAGCAGAGGATCCGCGGCGGTCATCTGCTCCAGCGTCATGCCGGCGGCCTCGCGACGGAAGGCGGCATCGGCCATGCGGGTGCCCGAGATCAGCCGTTCGGCCAGGGCCTCGGGGCTTTCGCGGCCCAGCAGGCGCTTCACGTCGGGATGATCGACGGTCAGGTATTCGCGCGTCTTGGACAGCCAGTAGCGCAGGCGCAGCTCCTCCATCTCCGGAGTGAGCGGCGTCTCCTCGCCGACCATCTCGGCCAGCCGGGCGCGGCGTCCGGCGTCGGCGCCGGCCGAGCGCACGATGGCGCGGGCCATCTGGTACATCTGCGAGCCGCCGCCGGCCGCCTGCTCAAGCTGGCGATAGGGCAGGTACAGGTCGCGGGCGACGCCCTGCACGGCCTCCAGCTCGCTCCACGGATCGCCGATCTGCTGCACCAGGCTCGGGTCGGCGGCGACGCGGGCGCGCAGCTCGGCCTCGGCCTCGCGCTTGGCCTGCATGAAGGCCGGATCGGTCAGGGCGCCCTGCTGGCCGTAGTAGACCTTGAAGCTGTTCTCGAGGCCGAAGATCGGGTCGAACGACACCCGCTTGGCCTCGTCGCCGGTCAGGGAATACTCCAGCAGCCGGCCGCGCAGCTCGGAGTTCTGGATCAGGGTCACCGGCAGCTGCTGGTCGCGCAGACGCTCCAGCTGGCTCATGGTCAGCAGGCGCGAGGTCGAGCCGGGGTTGCCCGAGACGAAGGTGACCTCGCCCTCCTTCGGGGCCTCGGCGTTCCACTTCAGGAAGGTCGGCGTCTCGGCGGGCCGGCCGTTCTCGTAGGCGCGCAGGAAGCCGGCATCGAGGGCGTAGCGCGGGAAGTTGAAGTTGTCCGGATCGCCGCCGAAGAAGGCCGCCTGGTTCTCGGGCGCGAAGACCAGCCGCACGTCCTCGTACTTGCGGAATTTGTGCAGGCTGTACTGGCCGCCGCGGTACAGGCTGATCACCTGGCAGCTGAACTGCGGATCGCCGGCGCAGGCCTCGTTCTGGATGCGGTTGGTCGCGGCCTGACGGGCGGCGTTGAAGGCGGCCCCTTCCAGTCCCTCGCCGGCGGCGCGGACCTGTTCGGTCACGTCCGTGATCTCGACCAGAACCTCGGCGGTCTGGCCCGGGCAACGCACCTCTTCCTCGCGGGTCGCCGCGGTGAAGCCGTTCTTCACATAGTCGCGCTGGGCGTCGGACAGCTCCTGGGCGCAGCCGACCACGCAGTGCCAGTTGGTCAGGATCAGTCCTTCGGGCGAGACGAACGAGGCGGAACAGCCCTGGATGCGCACCGAGGCGAGGCGCAGCCGGTCCAGCCACGCCTGATCGATGCGCGTGCCGTACTTCTGGTTCACCGTCTCGATCGGAAAGTTGTCGAAGGTCCACATGCCTTCGTCGGCGCGGGCGGGGGAGGGGACGGCGCTGACGGCCATGGCGCCCGCCACGGCGGCCAGGGAGGCGGTGGCGGCGACGGCGGCGCGAAGTGGACGAAGGATCATGACGGACTCGTCTCCTGTGGACCGGCGTGGCCGGCTCTGACTGGAAACTACCTAGCGCCGATGAACGAGGCCCGTCCACACGGCCTTACCCCGATTTAACTTGGCCGGAACGGGCGGCGCGGTCAGATAACCCGGAACCTTGGGGGCCTGACCGTTTCGATGTCGCTTGCACTCTCCACCCTGCTCTACGAGTGGCGCCGCTACATGGCGGCGATCGTGGCGCTCGCCTTTTCGGGTCTGCTGGTGCTGGCCCAGGTCGGCATGTTCATGGGCATCGGCAAGGCCTTCACCGCCACCATCGACCGCGCCCGCGCCGACGTCATGGTGCTGGCGCCCGGCTCGACCGGCCTGTTCAACGGCGGGCCCTCGGGCGTGCCGCGGCGCATCATGCCGATCGTCCAGGCCCACCCCGACGTCGTCACGGTGGCCGACCTCGATGGCTCCGGCGGCCGCTGGCAGAACGTCGTCGAGGGCGACGGGCCCCGCAAGATGGAGTTCGTCCAGGTCTCGATCATCGACGCCGTCCCCGGCGCGGTGACCGTCCCCACCGACTATTCGCCCGAGCTGATCGAGGCCCTGCGCCAGCCCTTCGGCGTCGCCGTCGACGAGACCGCCCTGGGCCGCCTCGGCGTCAAGCTGGGCGACAAGGCCATATACAACGGCAAGACCGTGCGCGTCGTCGCCGTCACCCGCGGATATCCGAACATGATGCAGGCCGGCGTGGTCATGTCGCGCGACACCCTGCGCATGCTGGGCGAGGCCAATACCGGCGACCGCGTCGGCCCGCTGATGGTCTCGATCAAGCCGGGCGCCGACGCCGAGCGCGTCGTGGCCCAGCTCAACGCCCAGTCGCGCGGTCAGTTCAGGGCCTGGACCCGCGCAGAACTCGGCAAGGCCAACCAGGCGGCCATGTTCAAGGAGAGCTTCATCGTCATCATGCTGGGCTTCTCCCTGTTCCTCGGCATCCTGATCGGCGTGGCCATCACCTGGCAGACCCTGCGCGGGGCGATCATGGCCAACATCAAGGAGTTCGCCTCCCTGCGCGCGCTCGGCGTGTCGATGGGCTCGCTGCGCGGCATCGTCATGGAGCTCAGCTTCTGGGTAGGGGTCGCCGGCATCCTCGCCGCCGGCCTGCTGACCTGGGCCGTGTCCCTGCTGGCTGTCGGCGGCGGCCTGACCATGGCCTTCCCCATCCCGATGGTCGCCGGCGTCTGCGTCATGCTGCTGGCCATCGCCCTCGCCTCCGGCTTCCTGTCGCTGGGCGTCCTCAAGAAGAGCCAGCCGGCGGACCTGCTGCGATGAACCTGAACACCGTCACCCACGGCCAGCCGGGCACGCCGGCCATCGAGGCCAAGGGGCTGGTCAAGCGCTTCAAGACCGGCCGCACCTTCATCGAGGTGCTCAAGGGCGTCGACTTCGACGCGCGCCACGGCGAGATGACCATGGTCATGGGCCCTTCGGGCTCCGGCAAGTCGACGCTCGTGGCCGCCCTGTCGGGCCTGCTCAAGCCCGACGAGGGCCAGGTCGACGCGCTCGACATCGACAACCTGTGGTCCAACTCCTCGGGCCGCATCGACCGCTTCCGCCTCGACCACTGCGGCTTCATCTTCCAGGGCTTCAACCTGTTCCCGGCCCTGACCGCGACCCAGCAGGTCATGACCGTGCTGAAGTACCAGGGCGTGCCCAAGGACGAGGCTCGCCGCCGCGCCGTCGCGGCGCTCGAAGAGGTCGGACTCGGCGCCCGCCTCAACCAGAAGCCCGACTCCCTCTCGGGCGGCGAGAAGCAGCGCATCGCCATCGCCCGCGCCCTGGCCAAGAACCCGGCCCTGCTGTTCGCCGACGAGCCGACCTCGGCCCTCGACGGCCAGAACGGCCAGACGGTCATCCG
>JAEZIH010000121.1 GCA_023416055.1 Pseudomonadota bacterium
CCCATTCCTCGATGAAGTGCGCCGTCTCGTGCGGCTGCTCGTCGTACTGCCCCATGGCGTTGGGCAGGCCGGCGTTGGGATAGGCCGCGACCAGCGTGTCGGCGACGCGGCTCAGCTCGGCGATGAAGGGCCGCATCAGCTCCCCGCCCAACGCGCAATTGAAGCCGACGGCGAAGGGCCTGGCGTGGCGCACGCTGTTCCAGAAGGCCTCGGCGGTCTGGCCCGACAGGGTTCGGCCGGAGCGGTCGGTGATGGTGCCCGAGATCCAGATCGGCAGGGGCTCCAGCCCCTCGTCCTGCAGGTCGAGGATGGCCTTGATCGCCGCCTTGCAGTTCAGGGTGTCGGTGATGGTCTCAATCAGGAACAGGTCGACGCCGCCCTCGTGAAGGGCGCGCACCTGCTGGCGATAGGCGGCGTAGACCTGGTCGAAGGTGACGCTGCGCGCGCCGGGGTCGTTCACGTCCGACGACATGGACAGCATCTTGTTCAGCGGCCCGATCGAGCCGGCGGCGAAGCGCGGCTTGTGCGGCTCATTCGCCGTCCAGCGGTCCGCCGCCGCCCGGGCCAGCTTCGCCCCCTCCAGGTTGATGTCCCACACCGCCTGCTCGTCCAGGCCGTAGTCGTCCTGGGCGATGGTCGTGGCCGAGAAGGTGTTGGTTTCCGAGATGTCGGCCCCGGCGGTGAAATACTGGTTGTGCAGGTCCGCCACGATGTCCGGCCGGGTCAGGCACAGGATGTCGTTGTTGCCCTTCATCTGGCCGTTGTGGGTGGCGAAGCGCTCGCCGCGGAAGTCGGCCTCGTCCAGGCCGCGGCGCTGGATCATCACCCCCCAGCTGCCGTCGAGCACGAGGATGCGTTCGCGCGCCGCGGCGTGCAGGGCGGCGATGCGGTCGGCGCGGCTCATGCTTCGGCCCTCTGTTCGCGAACGCCCAGCACCCGACAGATGGCGTAGACCAGGTCGGCGCGGTTCAGGGTGTAGAAGTGGAAGTCGGCGAAGCCTTCCTCCTGTAGCCGCGCGCACATCTCGGCAGCCACCGACGCCGCAATCAGCCGGCGGGTGTCGGGATCGTCGTCCAGCCCGTCGAAATGGGCCGCCAGCCAGTCGGGCAGGGCGGCGCCGCAGGCTCCGCACATCCGCCTCAGCCCGGCGAAGTTGGTCACCGGCATGATCCCGGGGATCAGCGGAACCTCGACCCCGGCCGCCCGCACCCGGTCGCGGAAGCGCAGGAAGGCGTCGATGTCGAAGAAGAACTGGCTGATCGCGCGGGTCGCCCCGGCGTCGACCTTGGCCTTCAGCACCTCGATGTCGTGGTCGACCGAGCCGCTCTCCGGGTGGCCTTCGGGATAGCATCCGACGCTGATCTCGAAGTCGCCCCGTCCCGCAATGGCGGCGGTCAGCTCGGTGGCGTTGGCGTAGCCGTCGGCGCGCGGGACATAGGCGCCGCCGATGCCGCTGGCGCCCGGCGGGTCGCCGCGCAGGGCCACGATGTGGCGCACCCCGGCCTCGCGATAGCCGTCGATCACCGCGTCGACCTCGTCGCGGCTGGCCTCGACGCAGGTCAGGTGGGCCGCCGGCGTCAGCTCGGTCTCCGCCAGGATGCGCTGCACCGTGCGGTGCGTCCGCTCCCGCGTCGATCCGCCCGCGCCATAGGTCACCGACACGAAGTCCGGCTTCAGCGGCGCCAGGCGGGTGACCGCTTTCCACAGATTGGCCTCGGCCTCGTCGGACTTGGGCGGAAAGAACTCGAACGAGACGCGCGGACGCGATCCGTCCCGCCCGGCGCGGGCCACCGGCCCCAGGGGCGACAAAAGCAGGGCGCGGGCCTCTGCAAGACTGAGTGCGGAAGTCATGCCGCGCGTGCTCCGGCCTTGGCGCGCCGCGCCGCGGTCCAAATGACGACCGTCAGGCCATCGGTGTCGGGGGGAAGGGCGATCGGGGCCGACGGCTCCAGGCCGGCGCCGGCCAGCCAGCGGCGCATCTCGTCGTCCGAGAAGCCCAGCCGTCGGTGCTGGTGCTCCTCGCGCAGATGCTCCAGCGCATGCGGCGCGAAGTCGACGATCAGCAGCCGGCCGCCCGGCATCACCAGCCGCGCCGCCTCGCCCACGGCGGCTGCGGGATCGTTCAGGTAGTGCAGAACCTGATGCACCAGCACCAGATCGGCGCTCTGTTCCGGCAGGCGCGTGGCGAAGATGTCGCCGTGACGCAGCTCGACCTTGTCCAGTCCGGCCCGGGCGACATTGCTGCGTGCGATGTTCAGCATGTTGTGACTCAGGTCGAGACCCACCGACATCTTCGCCTTGCGGCCCAGCAGGGTCAGCATCCGGCCCGAACCGGTGCCCAGGTCGACGACCCGTTCGAACGGGCCTTCGCCGGCCGCGCGCAGGATGGCGTCCTCGACCGCCGACTCGCAGACGTAGAGCGAGCGGATCCGGTCCCACTGCGGCGCGACGCGTTCGAAATAGGCGTTGGCGGCGGCCTCGCGGTCGCGCCTCACCTCCTCCAGCCGCCGGTCGTCGGCTTCCCCGGCCGACGAATCGAGCAGATCCAGAACGGTGTCGATCAGCCGCCGCGTCGGCGTTTCGGAGGTCAGGCGATAGAACACCCGCGCCCCGTCAGGGAATCGCTCGATAAGGCCGGCGTCGGTCATCAGCTTCAGGTGCCGCGACACCCGCGGCTGGCTCTGGTCGAGGATGCGCGACAACTCCATCACCGACAGCTCCTCGCCGGACAGCAGCGAAAGCACCCTCAAACGGGTCGGCTCGCCGGCGGCGCGCAGGGCCTCGACGGTCTGGTCGGCGGTCAATGGCATAGGATCATATAAAGATATCCTTATATGATTATGCAAGCTAAATCCGCTGGCTCCACGACCTTCGGCGCTGCAATCTGGCGGCTCAAGCTACGGGAGACTGCCGATGACCCGCGCCCTGACCGTCCTTTCAGCGAGCGTCGCCGCCGCTTTCGCCGTCGCCGGCCCGGCGGCCGCCCAGACCGGGCCCGCGCCTGGCGAAGGCATGATGGGCCTCGCCCCTCCTGCCGCGCTGACCGAGGTGCCGGCCTGGGCCGGCCGCCTGTTCGACCGGCTCGACGCTGATCAGGACGGTTTCATCACCGGCCAGGAGATGGCCGTGCTCAGCCGGGGTCCGATGGCCTCGATGGGCGGGGGCGCCCTGCGCCGCGTCATCGCCCAGTCGGACGCCAGCAACGACGGCCGCATCACGCGCGACGAGCTGGTCGCCGGGGCCGAACGCATGTTCCGTCGCCTCGACGCCGACGGAGACGGCGTCCTCTCGGACTCGGAGCGTCCGCGCCCGCCAGCGCCGCCGCGGCCCGTGGCCGTCCCCATGCCGGCCTCCGAACCCATGCCGATACCCGGCATGGACGACATGGGTGGCTGATCAGTCCGCCCTGGGCCTGACCGCCCCGACCGCGGACCAGTTGCGGAAGTCGGCCTGCGCCGCGGGCCTGACCTCGACCGCCGGCGCCGCGGGCAGGGGCGCCAGCCGGCGCTTGTTGACGTGCCCCTCCGGCCGCGGCTGCGCCTTGTCGGGATACTCGCCGCGGAAATAGTAGCGCTGCCACGCCTGCTTGATGGCCTCGGGGTCGCCCGCGGCCATGCTGTTGTTGAACAGGGTGCGCGTCTCCTTCCACGCCTCGTATTGCTTCGCCAGGTCGGAGTCGTTCTCCAGCGAAGCGCGCACCGGCTGGAAGGCCTCGATCCGGCGGTGCTCGACCGGCTGGATGAAGCAGAACGGCTCGCCCTTCTCGAACCGCACCTTGCCGGGCGCGGTGAAGGCCCAGTTCATGGTGAAGGGGTAGGGCAGCCAGTCGGTCTCGACCAGGCCCTCCAGCGGGGCGATGCCGTGCTTGAACCGGTTGGGCGTCCCCGACGCCCTCAGCGCCCATCCCGGCGGCGTGCGGAACAGCCAGCCGGTATGAAATGTCACGATGCCATGGGTGAAGTGCGAGGCCGCGAAGTGATCGAACAACTGCGCGTCGGGGTCGGGCGTGAAGCGGATCGCCGACGCCCCCAGGCCGCCGTCCCATTCGGCCTCGAAGCCGAACGGGCACAGGATCTCCCACCCCGTCGTATTGGCCATCGACAGCGGCAGGCAGCGGTAGGGGTGCCGCGCGGTGAAGGCGTCCATCCAGTCGCGGTCCGGCCGGCCTGGAACCAGCTCCGGCGGGTTGGGCGTGGTCGGGAAGCACTCGAGGCGCAGCTCGCCCGGATCGGCCTCGACGGGCGCGGCGGTCGGGGCGGGGGAGGGGACGGAATCGGCCAAGCGGAACTCCGGAACTGACGAACCGCCGGACTATGCCACGCCGCGCCCGCCGCGCCAGCACCCGCCGCTCAGCTCTCCGGCACGGGCGTCTTCAGCGGCTCGCCCGCGAACGCCGCCGCCAGGTTCTCCATCAGCAGGGCCAGCATCCCCTGCACCGCCTCGCTCGTCGCCCCCGCCGTGTGCGGCGTCAGCACCGTATTCGGCACGTCGGCCCAGCGCGCCGCCTCGGTCGGCTCCGTCTCGAACACGTCCAGCGCCGCCTGCCCCAGCCGCCCGTCCTTCAGCGCCGCGATCAGGGCCTCCTCGTCGACCAGCTGGCCGCGCGCCACATTGACCAGCAGCCCCTGCGGCCCCAGCGCCTCGATCACCTCCCGAGAGATCAGCCCGACGTTGTCGTCGCCGGCCCGGCAGCACACCACCAGCACGTCCGCGCCCCGCGCCAGCTCGACCAGCGACCCGGCCCGCGGCCACGCCGCCGCCTTCTCGCGCGGCCCCCACCAGCTCACCGTCATGCGCAGCGCCTCCGCCCGCCGCGCCACCGCCTCGCCGATATGGCCCAGGCCGACGATCCCCACCCTCTGCCCGTTCAGCGACGGCGTGATCGTCTTCGACTCCGGCGTCCAGCCCCCGGCCCGCACCGCCCGGTCCCCCTCCGCGATCCGCCGCCGCGCCGCCAGGATCAGCCCGATCGCATGGTCGGCCACATCCTCGTGGTTCACCGCCGGCGCATGCGTCACCTCCAGCCCCCGCGCCCGGCACCACGGCACGTCGATGCGGTCGTAGCCCGAGGTGAAGCAGGCGATCAGCTTCAGCTTCGGCAGGCTCTCGACCAGCCGCCGGTCCAGCTCGAACTCGCCGGCCACCACCAGCGCCCCGATATCGTGCGCCGCCTCCACCGGCGGCCCCTCCCACAGCCGGTACACGTCGTACCGGCTCTCCAGAAACGGCGTCAGCGGCGCCAGATGGCGCTGCACGATCAGCACGGCGGGACGCTGGGTCATGCCGTCACACTAGCGCGCCGACGCCGCCCCGCAACCACGGCGGAGCGGCCCCGTTCGTGAGGGGTATTTACCGCCCGAACTTCTGGAACTTGATCCGGTGCGGGATCAGGGCGTCGGTGC
>JAEZIH010000057.1 GCA_023416055.1 Pseudomonadota bacterium
GGGCCGCCGCTGTTGTTTTCGCGCCTTTGCCGGCGCCCGACCAGAAGATTGAGACGGACATGGCCGTTCCGAAGCGGAAAGTATCGCCCTCGCGTCGCAACATGCGCCGCGCCCACGACGCCCTGGGCACGAACGCCTACGTCGAGGACAAGGACACGGGCGAGCTGAAGCGCCCGCACCACATCGACCTGAAGACCGGCACCTACCGCGGCCGTCAGGTCCTGACGCCGAAGGAAGACTAGTCTTCCAACGGTCCGGGCCACGGCCCGACGAAGCTTTTGACGGCGCGCGATAGCCTCGCGCGCCGTTTTCGTGCGTTGTAGGCGCCGACAGCCACGTCGGAGACGCCCCATGATCCGCCTCATCGCCCTCGGTTCCGCCGCCGTCCTCGTCCTCGCAGGCTGCGGGGCTCCGCCCTCCGAACCGGCCGACGCCCCTGCGGAAACCGCCGCCCCGACCAGTCCGCTGGAGCCTGGCGAGTCCGTCTCGGCAGCCATGAAGCTGACCGCCCAAGGGTACGGGCCGCTGCGCATCGGCATGAGCGTGGCCGAGATCGAGGCCGCCCTGGGCCCTGACGGCAATCCCGACGCGGCAGGCGGGCCCAACCCCGCCGAGTGCGACATGTTCCGCCCGGCCCGAGCGCCCGAGGGCCTGCTTGTGATGGTCGAGAACGGCGCCCTGACCAGCGTCTGGCTGAGCCGCAATACGGATGTCGAAACCGATCGCGCGCTCAACATCGGCGATACGGCGGCCGAGGTGAAGCGGGTCTACGGCGACGCCGCCGTGGTCACGCCGCACAAGTACGTCTCCGCCCCGGCCGAGTACATCACCGTCTGGACAACCTCAGACCGCGAGGGGCCCAACGCGCGCGGCCTGACCTACGAGATCGGCTCCGACGGGCGGGTCAAATCGATCGCCGGCGGCGGTCCGTCGATCCAGTACGTCGAAGGCTGCGCCTGAGCCCCGCCACGCGCCTCGACCACTCCACGCCTTCCTTGCCCGGGCCGCCCCGGCCGGGCTAAACGCGTGCCAACCTTCGCCCCTCCGATACAGAGCGCTCCATGACCGATATCGCCGAAATCGTCGCCCGCCAGATCCTCGACAGCCGGGGCAATCCGACGGTCGAGGTCGACGTCGTGCTGGATGACGGCTCCTTCGGCCGCGCCGCCGTGCCCTCGGGCGCCTCGACCGGAGCCCACGAGGCCGTCGAGCTGCGCGATGGGGACAAGGACCAGTGGGGCGGCAAGGGCGTCCAGAAGGCGGTCGACGCCGTCAACGGCGAGATCTTCGACGCCCTGTCCGGCATGGACGCCGAGGACCAGCGCCGCATCGACGAGGCCCTGATCTCGCTGGACGGCACCGCCAACAAGAGCCGCCTCGGCGCCAACGCCATCCTCGGCGTCTCGCTGGCCTGCGCCAAGGCCAGCGCCATCAGCTCGAACCTGCCGCTGTACCGTTACCTCGGCGGCGTCTCGGCCCGCGTCCTGCCGACCCCGATGATGAACATCATCAACGGCGGCGCGCACGCCGACAATCCGATCGACATCCAGGAGTTCATGATCCTGCCGACGGGCGCCGAGAGCTTCTCGGAAGGCCTGCGCATGGGCGCCGAGATCTTCCACGCCCTGAAGAAGGCCCTGAAGGACGCCGGCCATAACACCAACGTCGGCGACGAGGGCGGCTTCGCCCCCAACCTGGCTTCGGCCGAGGCGGCGCTGGAGTTCATCACCAAGGCCGGTCAGGCCGCCGGCTATCTGGCCGGCGAGGACTTCCAGCTGGGCCTCGACGTGGCCTCGACCGAGTTCTTCAAGGACGGCAAGTACGTCATGACCGGCGAGGGCAAGACCTTCGACCAGGAGGGCATGGTCGGTTATCTCGCGGACCTGTGCGAACGCTTCCCGATCGTCTCGATCGAGGACGGCTGCGCCGAGGATGACTTCGACGGCTGGCGCCTGCTGACCGAGCGCCTCGGCGACCGGGTCCAGCTGGTCGGCGACGACCTGTTCGTGACCAACCCGGCCCGCCTGGCCGCCGGCATCGGCGAGGGCCTGGCCAATTCGATCCTGATCAAGGTCAACCAGATCGGCACGCTTTCCGAGACCCTGGATGCGGTCGATATCGCCCAGCGCGCCGGCTACACGGCGGTGATGAGCCACCGCTCGGGCGAAACCGAGGACTCGACCATCGCCGACCTGGCGGTCGCCACCAACTGCGGTCAGATCAAGACCGGCTCGCTGGCCCGCTCGGACCGCACCGCCAAGTACAATCAGCTGCTGCGCATCGAGGAGATGCTGGGCGATCAGGGCGCCTATTACGGCGACGGAATGCTGCTGAAATAGTCCCCGGATCGGCCTCGCTTCGCTCGTTGTCCGAGGATGACGAATCTAAGGCCAAGCTACGGTTCGTTAGGCATTTTCGGTCAGGACTCGTTGATCACGAGTCCGCGCTCAGAAGGAGCGTCCGTCAGTGCCCGAGCGGATGAAGCCGTATTTCCCGTCAGCCATGCTGCTGTTGCTGATCGTCTATCTGGGCGTTCAGGCCCTGACGGGGGAACGAGGCCTGCTGAGCGGCGGCGAGCGCGACGCCATGCTGGTGCGCCGCGAGGCCCAGCTGGCCAGCATCCTGGAACAGCGCCGCGACCTCGAAATCCGCGTCCGCTATCTGCGCGCCGACAGCCTTTCGCGCGACCTGCTGGAGGAGCGGGCGCGCGCCGTGCTGGGCTTCGCGGACCCGCGCGACTACGTCATCCGGGTCTCGGCGCCCGCATCGGATGCGACCGAAACGCCCACGGCGTGAACTTTCGTTACAGCTTGGCCGGGCCGCTTTGCGTTTCGGGAACGAAGGCTGCTAAAGCCCCTTTCCGTAACGACAAGCGGCCCTGTCACGCGGGGTCCAGCCGGGAGTGAAGACGGATGGCGAAAGCCCCCGCCGCCAAAGCTGATTCCAGCAAGGCCAAGAGCATACCCAATACGCCCCAGGCCTCGAAGGAGGACCTGCTGCGCTACTACCGGGAGATGGTCCTCATCCGCCGCTTCGAGGAGCGCGCCGGCCAGCTCTACGGCATGGGTCTGATCGGCGGCTTCTGCCACCTGTACATCGGTCAGGAGGCCGTGGCGGTCGGCGTCCAGGAGAGCGTCAAGCAGGGCTACGACAAGATCATCACCGGCTACCGCGACCACGGCCACATGCTGGCCGCCGGCATGGACCCGAAGGAAGTCATGGCCGAGCTGACCGGCCGCATCGGCGGCTCGTCCAAGGGCAAGGGCGGCTCGATGCACATGTTCGACGTGCCGACCGGCTTCTACGGCGGCCACGGCATCGTCGGCGCCCAGGTCGCGCTCGGCACCGGCCTGGCCTTCGCCGGCAAGTACCGCGGCGACGACTCCGTCAGCTTCGTCTACTTCGGCGACGGCGCGGCCAACCAGGGCCAGGTCTACGAGAGCTTCAACATGGCGCAGCTGTGGAAGCTTCCGGCGATTTACATCATTGAAAACAACCAGTACGCCATGGGCACCTCTATCGAGCGCGCCTCGTCGACGACCGAGCTGTACCAGCGCGGCGCCAGCTTCGGCATTCCGGGCGAGCAGGTGGACGGCATGGACGTGCTGGCCGTCCGCGACGCCGCCGCGCGGGCGGTGAAGCGGGCGAGGGAAGGGGGCGGCCCCTTCATCCTCGAGGTGAAGACCTACCGCTACCGCGGCCACTCCATGTCCGACCCGGCCAAGTACCGCACCAAGGAGGAGGTCGACGAGGTCAAGAAGACCCGCGACCCGATCGACCACATCAAGACCCTGCTGCAGCAGGCGGCGGCCACCGAGGACGAGCTCAAGGCCATCGACAACGAAATCAAGGC
>JAEZIH010000258.1 GCA_023416055.1 Pseudomonadota bacterium
CCGGCATGCTGCCCGTGCTGAACAAATTCTGCGTCGAGCAGGCCGTCCGCACCGGCCTGGGCCTGAACGCCAGGATCAATGCGTTCAGCCAGTTCGACCGCAAGAACTACTTCTACCCCGACCTGCCGACCGGCTATCAGATCAGCCAGCTGTTCCACCCGATCGTCGGCGAGGGCGTCATCGAGGTCGAGGCCGAGGACGGCTCCTTCTTCAACGTCGGCATCGAGCGCCTGCACCTGGAGCAGGACGCCGGCAAGCTGATCCACGACCTGTCGCCGACCGAATCCTACGTCGACCTCAACCGGGCCGGCACGGCGCTCATGGAGATCGTCTCCAAGCCCGACATCCGCTCGCCGGAAGAGGCGGTGGCCTACGTCAAGAAGATCCGCACCATCCTGATCTATCTCGGCACCTGCGACGGCGACATGGAGAAGGGCAACCTGCGCGCCGACGTGAACGTCTCGGTCTGCCGCGAGGGCGGCTATGCCAAGTTCAAGGAAACCGGCGACTTCAGCCACCTCGGCACGCGCTGCGAGATCAAGAACGTCAACTCGTTCCGCTTCATCGCCCAGGCCATCAACTACGAGGCGCGCCGCCAGATCGAGATCCTCGAGGACGGCGGCAAGGTGGATCAGGAGACCCGGCTTTACGACCCGACGGCCGGCGAAACCCGCTCGATGCGCTCCAAGGAAGAGGCGATGGACTATCGCTACTTCCCCGATCCCGACCTGCTGCCGCTGGAGCTGGAGCAGGCGTGGATCGACGGGATCAGGGCCTCGCTGCCCGAACTGCCCGACGACAAGCGCCGTCGGCTGATGAGCCAGTACGGCCTGTCGCAGTACGACGCCGTGGTGCTGATCTCGGAACAGGCCAAGGCCGACTACTTCGAGGCCGCCGCCCAAGGTCGTGACGCCAAGCTGGTCGCCAACTGGGTGACCAACGAGCTCTCCGCCCGCCTCGCCGCCGACGGGACCGACTTCGCCGACTGCAAGCTGCCGCCGGCGCACGTCGCCGAACTGGTCGAGCTGATTGAGAACGGGACCATCTCGTCCAAGATCGCCAAGGAGGTGTTCGATCACGTCTGGAATGGCGAAGGCGACCCGGCCGAGGTCGTCGAGAAGCACGGCCTCAAACAGGTCACCGACACCGGCGCCATCGAGAAGGCGGTCGACGAGATCATCTCCGCCAACCCCGACAAGGCCGCCGCCGTGAAGGACAAGCCCCAGGCCATCGGCTGGTTCGTCGGTCAGGTCATGAAGGCCACTGGCGGCAAGGCCAATCCGGCCGCGGTCAACGACATCCTGAAGGCGAAGCTCGGCGTCTGAGCCCGCCGACAAGAAAAAAGGCCCGCTCCGGTCTCCCGGAGCGGGCCTTTCGTTCGACTCAAGGCCTTAACGAATGAGCGACAGGATCACGCCGGTGGCGATCGCCGCCAGCACGATGTCGCCGGTGTCCGTGCGATAGTAGCCGTAGCCGCGCGGCGGCGGGGCCCAGCCGTAGCGGTGATAGTCGCGCACATACCAGCTGCGGCGATGGTTGTAGGGGATCACCTGACCGCGGGCCCAGCGGCGGTACTCTCGGCGCTGCTGCTGCTCCCAGCGGCGCTGGTCGCGCTCCCAGCGGCGATGGTCGCGGCGGTCGTGGCGATCCACGTGCCGATCGCGGCGGTCATAGCGGTGGTCGCGGTCGTGGCGGCCGTGGCGCGACTGCGCCTCGGCGACCGTCGGCGCCAGCAGGCCCAGCGAGAGGGCGCCGATCATGAGCTGTTTCATCATTGCATTGTCTCCTTCGTCAGGAGCCGCGCGCGCCTTCACCGGAACCCGCGACCTGAGACCCGACATGGCCTGAGCGTCGGACGCCCTGCCTGAACCCCCGCTGAACAGCTCGTTACGGGAGGGGCCCCCGGCCGACGGAACCATCCGTCGCCCGGCCCGGTTGGAGGGCCTCAGGCAAGGAGAACTGCGCATGCTGGCGATGGACTACCGGGGACCGCGACGGGTCCGCATCGAGGAGAAGCCGATGCCGACGATCCAGCATCCCCGCGACGCCATCGTGCGCGTCACCCGCTCGTGCATCTGCGGCTCCGACCTCCACCTCTATCACGGCATGGTCCCCGACACCCGCGTCGGCATGACCTTCGGCCACGAGTTCTGCGGCGTGGTCGAGGAGGTCGGCCCGGCGGTCGAGAACCTCAAGAAGGGCGACCACGTGCTCGTGCCCTTCAACATCGCCTGCGGCCAGTGCCACTTCTGCAAGCAGGGCCTGTTCGGCAACTGCCACGAGTCCAACCCCGGGGCGACCGCGGTCGGCGGCATCTTCGGCTACTCCCACACCGCCGGCGGCTACGACGGCGGCCAGGCCGAATACGTGCGCGTGCCCTACGCCGACTTCGGCCCGACCCTGATCCCCGACTGGATGGACCCCGACGACGCCGTCCTGCTGACTGACGTGGTCCCCACCGGCTACCAGGCCGCCGAGATGGGCGGCATCCAGAAGGGCGACACCGTCGTGGTCTTCGGCGCCGGCCCGGTCGGCCTGCTCGCCGCCCGCTCCGCGTGGCTGTTCGGGGCCGGACGGGTGATCGTCATCGACCATCACGAATACCGCCTCGACTTCGCCCGCCGCTGGTGCCCGGCCGAGGTCTACGACATCCGCGAGATCGGCGACCCCGTCGTCTTCCTAAAGAAGGCCACCGACATCGGCGCCGACGTCTGCATCGACGCCGTCGGCGCGGACGCCTCAGGCAACGCCTGGCACACCGTCTTCGGCAAGAAGCTGAAGCTCGAGGCCGGCAACGCCGTGCCGCTGCACTGGGCCATCAACTCGGTGAAGAAGGGCGGGGTGGTGTCGATCGTCGGCGTCTACGGCCCGACCGGCAACATGATCCCGATCGGCAACGTCGTGAACAAGGGCATCACCATCCGCGCCAACCAGGCGGCGGTGAAGCGCCACCTGCCCAAGCTGATCGACCACGTGAAGGCCGGACGCATCAAGCCCAGCGAGATCATCACCCACCGCCTGCCGCTGGAGGAGGTGGCCGAGGCCTACCACCTGTTCTCGTCCAAGCTGGACGGCTGCATCAAGCCGGTCCTGATCCCGAACGCGGCCTGAGGAGGCGATCCGATGATGATGACCCAGAGCGACAAGGCCGACGCCGCCGCCGCCGACGCCCACCCCCGCATCGACCCGACCACCGTCCTCGGCTGGGGCGTGGACGCCGACCCCGAGAACGACCCGACCTGGCCGATGCGCGACCGCTCGAAGGACGACGGCCCGGGCATGAACTGGAGCCGCCCGCCGCAGCAGCAGCCGGACGTCGATATACTCACCTCGGTCGAGCACAAGGCGCTGCCGGCGGCGCTCGGAACCTCCACCCCGCCGCGCGGCCTCAGCGGCGCCCTGCGCCGCCAGGCCTTCCGCTTCAGCGAGAGCCAGTGGGGCCACTGGCTGCTGCTCATGTTGGCCGACCGCGTCGACACCGTCGAAGGCGTCATCGACGACCTCCGCGGCGGCCGCGCCCCCAACCTCCTGGTCGAAACCGGCGTCGTCCCCCGCGCCAAATCCCGCGAAGCCGCCATGGCGACGGCGCTGGCGGCGGGCGCGGTGGTCGTCGGGGTTGTGATGCTGCTGCGCCGGCGACGCTAACCGAACAGCTCGCCGCTCTCCGCGCCGCCCTCGACCGCCTCCCGCGCCAGCGCCCGGGTGACCGGCCGGTGCAGGGCGTCCAGCCGCTCGACCACGTCCGCCGCCGCCGCTGCAGACCGGTCGATGCGGCGCAGCAGATAGGGGATGACGTCCTTCGCCGGGCGGATGCCGCGTTCGGCGAAGCGGGCCTCCAGCATGGCGGCCAGAACGGCGTCGTCGGGCGCCTCGACCGGCACGCTGATCACCGCGTCCAGCCGCGAGCGCAGGTCGGGCAGGGACACCTGCCAGGCCGACGGCGCGGGCCGGTCGATCAGCAGCAGGGCGCCGCCCGGCGCCTGGGCCAGGTTGAACAGGTGGAACAGGGTCTCGTCGTCGGCCTGCATGGCGTCGTCCAGCAGCACGGGCCGGCCTTCCAGCTCCAGTGGGTCGATCAGGGCGGCCTCGGCGCCGTGCAGGGCGGCGGCGCCGACGCGCTCGGCCCAGATCTGTCCCAGCCGGCTCTTGCCGCACCCTTCCGGCCCGCAGATCGCCATCGCCCCGCCGATCAGGTTGGGCCAGTCGGCCAGGGCCTCGCTTGCGGCCCGGTTGCTGTCCGAGACCACGAAGCCGGCCGCGCCGTCCGGCAGCTCGCTCTGCAGCGGCAGGCGCATCTGGTCAGGCGGGGCGGGCGGAAGGCTCATGCCTCCCCAGCATAGCAAACCCCGCCGCCGGGGAAGAGCGGGTTCCCCGGCAGCCGTGGACAAGCGCACGTGCTTGTGGATGCGCGGTGGAGACTCCCGGGACATTCCCTTTCGGGACATCGCGACCCGGAAGCGGGACTCCCGACCCTTCGCGCTGGGAATCTGCACCGGGGCGCGGCGAGGGGCGCCGGACGACGGATCACCGCCTCCGTGCCGCCTGCCCGCCGACCAGGCGCCCGCCGCACGGCCGTTCGGCGGCCCACGTCCATTGCTGACGCCCCTTCGGCCCATACTGCACGAAGAGGTGGAGGCGAGGGCGGGACAATGTGCCGGGAATGCAGCTTTTCAGAACTTTTCCGGCCGGGCGGGACATTCGCCCCTCCGGCCCCTGCAGCCTTGACTTTCGGGGGCGATGATGCGCCCTTCCGCGCTCCCGAATTGCGCCCCCAGAGGGCCCGAATCCAAGACGAAGACGCCATGCACGCCTACCGCTCCCACACCTGCGGCGCCCTGCGCGCGACCGACGCCGGCTCGGCCGTTCGCCTGTCCGGCTGGGTGCACCGCAAGCGCGACCACGGCGGCCTGCTGTTCATCGACCTGCGCGACCACTACGGCCTGACCCAGCTGGTGCTGCACCCCGAAACTCCGGGCTTCGATGTGGTCGAGCGCCTGCGCGCCGAGAGCGTGCTGCGCATCGACGGCGAGGTCGTGGCGCGCGAGGAGGGGACGGTGAACCCCAACCTGCCGACCGGCGAGATCGAGGTGCGGGTCAAGGCCGTCGAGGTCCTGTCGGAAGCCGCCGAACTGCCGCTGCCGGTCTTCGGCGAGCCGGAGTACCCGGAGGAGATTCGCCTCAAGCACCGCTACCTCGACCTGCGGCGCGAGACCCTGCACCGCAACATCGTGCTGCGCTCCAAGGTCATCTCCTCGATCCGCCGTCGCATGGTCGACCAGGGCTTCCTCGAGTACCAGACGCCGATCCTGACGGCCTCGTCGCCGGAAGGCGCGCGCGACTTCCTGGTGCCGTCGCGCCTGCATCCGGGCCAGTTCTACGCCCTCCCGCAGGCCCCGCAGCAGTTCAAGCAGCTGCTGATGGTCTCAGGCTTCGACCGCTATTTCCAGATCGCCCCCTGCTTCCGCGACGAGGACCTGCGCGCCGACCGCTCGCTGGAGTTCTACCAGCTCGACGTCGAGATGAGCTTCGTCACCCAGGAAGACGTCTTCGCCGCCATCGAGCCCGTCATGCACGGCGTGTTCGAGGAGTTCGCCGACGGCAGGAAGGTCGACCCCTATCCCTTCGTCCGCATCCCCTACCGCGAGGCGATCTCGAAGTATGGCACCGACAAGCCGGACCTGCGCAACCCGATCGAGATGCAGGACGTCTCGGACCACTTCCGAGACGGCGGTTTCGGCCTGTTCGCGAAGATCCTCGGCGCCGATGCGAAGAACGCCGTGTGGGGCA
>JAEZIH010000271.1 GCA_023416055.1 Pseudomonadota bacterium
GCCTGGTCCTGCACGGCCGCGGCGTCTTCGCCTGCATCAGCCCGTGGAACTTCCCCCTGGCCATCTTCACCGGCCAGATCGCCGCCGCCCTGGCCGCCGGCAACGCCGTGCTGGCCAAGCCCGCCGAGCAGACCCCGCTGATCGCCGCCGAGGCCGTGCGCCTCTACTACAAGGCGGGCCTGAACCCCGACCTGCTGGCCCTCGTTCCCGGCCGCGGCGAAACCGTCGGCGCGACCCTGACTACCCACCCGGGCATCGACGGCGTCGCCTTCACCGGCGGCACCGACACCGCCACCCTGATCAACCGCTCCTTGGCCAATCGCCCGGGCCCGATCATCCCGTTCATCGCCGAAACCGGCGGCCTGAACGGAATGTTTGTCGACACCACCGCCCTCAAGGAGCAGGTCATCGACGACGTCATCCTGTCGGCCTTCGGCTCGTCCGGCCAGCGCTGCTCGGCCCTGCGTCTGCTCTACGTGCCGCACGACTCGGCCGACGCCCTCATCGAGGGGCTGAAGGGCGCCCTGGCCGCCCAGGTGGTCGGCGACCCGTCCGACCCCTCAACCGACATCGGTCCGGTCATCGACGCCGACGCGAAGAAGATGCTCGAGGACCACCTCAAGCGGCTGGAGGGGGATGCGAGGATCGTCGCCCGCGCCGAACTGCCCGCCGGCGCCGAGAAGGGTCACCTGTTCGCCCCGACCATCGCCGAGGTGCCGACTCCCGACTACCTCGAGCGCGAGGTCTTCGGCCCCATCCTGCACGTCTGCCGCTACGACCCCGCGAAGCTGAAGGAAACGGCGGCGAAGCTGGCCAGCCGCGGCTACGGCCTGACCCTCGGCGTGCACAGCCGCATCGAGGCCTTCGCCGACGAGGTCGCCCGCCTCGTCCCGGCCGGCAACGTCTACATAAACCGCTCGATCATCGGCGCCGTCGTCGGCGTCCAGCCTTTCGGCGGCGAGGGCCTGTCCGGCACCGGCCCCAAGGCTGGCGGCCCCTACAGCCTGATCCGCTACGCCGCCGAGAAGGCCATCAGCAACAACATCTCCGCCCAGGGCGGCGACCCGGCCCTGCTGAACCTGTAGCGAACGTCTCCTCCCCGTTGCGCAGCAAGGGGGAGGGGGACCGCGCAGCGGTGGAGGGGCTGGTCAGTCGACCCGCGCCTCCCCACGCGCCGCCTCGCGGAACAGCCACGCGGCCAGCAGCCAGCCCATGGCGAACACGCCGACGATGGCGAAGACGATCTGCTCATAGGCCAGGGCCACGAAGGCCGTGGCGAACTGGACCGCCGCCGTCGCCGCCATGGTCACGGCCATGCCGCGCGCCCGGAAGCGCGCCACGCAGGCCCCCGCCGCGGCGATGGCCAAAACCCCGAAGAAGACCAGGTTCACAGGCTCTTCCGGCTCGCCGATGATGCCAACCGCCAGGTTGGACCACGTGATCAGGAAGGCGGTCCCCGCCGCCACGACCACCCCGGCGCGGTAGGCCAGCGAGCCCGACAGCCTCAGGCCGATTTCGCACACCCCGGCGCCGATCAGCAGCATCGCCCCCCAGACCATGAAGTCGAACGGCGTCCACGGCAGCCCGGCCCACAGCCGCGCCGCCAGCGGGATCAGCATGGCGATAGCCGCCGCCGCCCAGACTACGGTCCTCAGCACCGGCGTCAGCCGTGCGCCCCGCTCCGCCATCGTCCGCTCTCCGCTCATCCCGGTCTCTCCGATCCTGCTTCAAATCCCGGCCCGCCGCCACGGCGTCGGCCGATGTCGAACGCACCCTGCCAAGGGCGGGCGTGAGGGGCATGAGGGAAATCTGAGCAGCCTCTGAAAAAGCGCGCCGCGGCGCCTAGGTCTCCTTCGCCGTCCCGTCCTCGTGCAGCCCCGCCGCCTCGCGATCGCGCTCGTACCGCTTCATCCCGGGGAACGGCGGCAGCCACGACTCCCGCCGGACGGTCCAGTTCTCATAGGTCGGGGTCAGCTGGTCAGGCGCGTCCAGGGTCCCAAGATGCACCTCGATCTCGTCGCCGCTGACAGCGAACACCGGCGAGCCGCAGCGCGGGCAGAACCGGCGACCGCGATAGGCCCGCGTTTCGCCCTCGACGCTCACCGCCTCGCCCGGAAAGATCGCCGCCGCATAGAACAGGGCGCCGTGATGCTTGCGGCAGTCCAGACAGTGGCAGATCCCCACCCGGTCCGGCCGCCCCGTCGCCGTGATGCGCACCGCCCCGCACAGGCAGCCGCCGTCGAACCGGTCCATCCGTGCCTCCCGGCGATCCTAGTTCCCCTCGCGGGTCCAGACGGTGCAGCGGGCGATCCAGTGCTCCAGTTCCGCGACCAGGGCCTCGTAGCTGCGGGTCTCGAAGGCGTGCACCGTCTCCGCCTCCAGCCCGAAACGCAGCGGCTCGCCCTGTCGCCGCCGCCCCTGCTCCGTCCGCGGCCAGGGCTCGTACAGGACCGTCAGGTGAAAGGCGCCCTGAGGATCGAACTCCGGCCGCACCTCGACGTCGATGTTGAACCGCCGTCCCGCGTTCGTCGCATGGAACAGCGACGATCCCCCCAGCTCGCCCGACGCCGGATCCATGCCGACGCTCAGCTGGTTGCAGGCCACCTCCCAGCCGGAGGGAATGCGCAACGGCTGCAGCTCGCGAAAGGCGGGCGAGTCCGGAAACAGGTCTTCGATAGCGGGGCCAGGCACGGGCGGAGACTAGCGGCGGTCGCGCCGGGCGCAAGGTGACGACTCCCTCACGGGCGTCAGGGCTCAACCCTGATCTCGCCATAGGCCGGTTCGATCCCCCTTTGCGTCTCCAGCCGCAGGAAATAGCTTCCCGGATGCAGCAGCACGGTCGCCTGCGTCTGGTCCGGCTTCAGCAGGAACTGATCCGCCGGCACGGCCCCCGCGCCCTCGCCCGCCCACATCGTCTGCAGCAGGGCCCGCCCTTCGAACGCCGGCACGTTCACCTCGACCGCCCGCCGCTCCGGATCGGCCGCCAGCCAGCCGGGACGGCCGGCGACCGGCGCCAGCCGGGGGTGGATCACGCTCAGATCAAGCTGTCCGTCGTACAGCGGCATCCCTACCACCGAACCGTCAGCCCGTCTGACGATCACAGGTCGGTCCGGCGCATGCGCTGCCAACACCGCCGCCACGTGGGGTTCGTCGTTCTCGGGCTGCAGATCAGGCGCCCCATACGCCTGATCGATCGTCAGAGGATCGACGCCCGTCTTGCGCTTCAGGCGCGAGGCGAACCACTCGCCATGGTCGGTCGGCGCCTCCATGGCGTGGCTGTAGCCGCAGTAGACAAAGACCTTCGCCTCCGGATGCGGGGCGAGCAGGTCGGCGATCAGGTTCTCCGCCTGCGCCTCCTCCCGGTAAGCCATGCGGGTGTCCATGTCCGATCCCTCGGGGGCATACTGATCGGCGCGGAACTCGTAATCGGCGAAGCGATAGCCGAGACGCGCCGCCTCCCTCACCGTCTCGGCGAGGACCGGGTCTCGGGAATAGTAGCCGTAGGCCTGCAGGAAGGGCATTCCCGGCCTGTACTCGGTTATGCACGGCGCCGGTTCCGGCTGGCGCGGCATGAAGGCCTCGGCGGCGAACCAGTCGAACCCCAGCGGACGAAGCCGCCGCATCACCTGTGCCGCGAAGCCGCGGTGCCGCGAATGGTTGTGCGCCTCGTTGAGGATCACGATCCGCCGGTCCGCGGCCGCTTCGGCGATGACGTCGAGGGCGTCCTCCACGGATGCGCCTGTCAGGTCGGGCAAGGGCGCAGTCGGCGGGCGTGGACTGGCTACCGAGCCGATCGCTGCCTCTTCGTCGCCGAGAAAGGCCGCGTACTGACTCAGCTGCCAACGGGCGGGCTCGTCCCCGGCGGCGGCCTTCCCTTTCAGCTCCAGATACTGCGGCAGGTACAGCCCCTCCGCCTGAAGTCGCCGAAAGGTGCAGACGGGCTCCTGGGCATGGGCCGCGCCAGCCGCACCCGCGGCCGCTGTGGCGAGGCATAGACCGCCGAAACTACGTCTGGTCAGTATCATGATCTCCCCTCAACCGGAGATCAGACGAACAATGCGGCCAATGCAAGGGCGAGGCGCTCCGGCAGGACCGCTACCCCCTCGGCCATCCCCCCGCCCGGCTCAGCGCGCTGGGCGCCGGCCGGCCGATCAGCCCGCCGATCCAGCGGGCCGTGTCGATCAGGGCGTCGAGGTTGTAGCCGGTGTCGAATCCGGCCCGCTCCAGCATGTAGACCAGGTCCTCGGTGGCGATGTTGCCGGTCGCGCCCGGGGCGAAGGGGCAGCCGCCGATGCCGCCGACGGAGGCGTCCAGCACGTCGATCCCGGCCTCCACGCCCGCATACGCATTCGCCAGGCCGGTGTTGCGCGTGTCGTGGAAATGCAGCCTCAGCACCGCCTCCGGCGCCGCCCGCCGCGCCGCCTCGACCTTCCTCGTCACCGCCCAGGGATCGGCGACGCCGATGGTGTCGGCGAGGGCGATCTCCTTCACCCCCAGCTCGCCGATGCGCCCGACAAGGTCCTCGACCTGGCCCACCGACACCTCGCCATCGAACGGACAGCCCCAGACGCAGCTCAGGGTCGCCGACAGCGACGGCGCCGCCCCCGGCTCGCCCTCCGCATTGGCCCGGCCGGTGACGATGTCGGACAGCATCGACACCTGCTGGTCGACGCCCATGCCCTGGTTCTTCAGCCCGAAGCCGTCGGTGGCCGACATGGCCACATTGACCTCGTCCACCGCCGTGCCCAGCGCCCGGTCGTAGCCCTTGCCGTTCAGCACCAGGCCGATGCGGCTGCGCCCTGGCTCCGGCGGCAGGGCCGCCATGACCTCCTCGGCCCCGGCCATCTGGGGCACGTATTTCGGATGCACGAAGCTGACCGCCTCGATGCGCCGCGCCCCCGCCGCCTCCAGCCGCCGCACCAGTTCGGCGCGGAGGGCGGGTTCGAGGATCGCCTTCTCGTTCTGCAGCCCGTCGCGCGGGCCGACCTCGACGATGGTGATCGGCCGGCTCATGCCCCGCTCCCCGCCGGGGCGTAGACGGTCAGGCTGACGTCGTCGCCGCGCGAATAGTTGTGGCCGTTGACCACCCCCACCGCCCGGCCGGTCACGCCCAGCTCGGCCGAGGCGGCGCTGAAGGCGTCGGCGTCGGCGGACTCGACGATCACCGGCCGCCCCTCGGCCAGGGCCCGCGCCGCGCCCTCAGCATCGGTCAGTTCCGTCTCGCGGCCGGTCAGGAAGACGAAGCTGGGCTCGTGGAAGCCGGTGATGGCCACCGGTCCCGGCCGCCCCTGGCGCGGATGCAGGTCGGCCCGCTCCAGAACCTGCTGCAGCTGCGGCGCGATGGCCAGCGGCCTCAGCTGCCGGATCGTCCCCGCCAGTCCGGCGTGCGCCACCAGCCCCAGGGCCACCGCCGCCACCACCGCCGTCACCGCAGCCCTGTGCATCAGCAGGAAGGCCCCGATCAGCGCCGCCAGCACCGCGAAGACAATGGTGATCGTCGCCCAGGTCTGGGCCGTCGACCGCCCGAACTCGGTCAGGCCGTAGACCGTGATCGCCGCCATCAACAGGCCCGCCAGCACTGACAGCCCCGCCCCGGCGTAACGCGAGACATTGCCGATCGGCCGCGTCAGCGCCGCCGCCGCCAGCAGGGCCAGCGCCCCGTAGGCCGGCAGGGTGTAGTGGACCAGCTTGGTCGGGGTCAGCTCGAAGATGATCCACGCGGGAACCAGCCAGCAGACCAGGAAGCGCACCGCCGGCTCGGCCCGCCGGCTCCACGCCGTCGACAGGGCGGCGGGCAGCATCAGCGTGGCCGGGAAGAACATCACGATGGCGCCCAGCAGATAGTATCCCGGCGGCGCCCCGTGGCTCTCGTGCCCGCCCGCCACCTTGGGCGCCAGGTCGCCGACGATGGCCTCGCGCCAGAATCCGCCATCGGTGGCGATGGTGATGGCGATGGCCCAGGGCCCGACGATCAGCGCGGTCAGCGGCAGGCCCCAGCCCCAGCCCAGCCGCGCCAGCCACCTGAAATCGCGGTCCCACAGCGACAGCAGCAGGATCGCCGGCGCCACCACGATCAGGCCGATGGGCCCCTTGATCAGGATCGACAGCCCGAGCCCCAGCCAGAACAGCAGCTTGTGCGACCGCCGCGGCGCCTCGCCCGCCCGCGTCGCCAGATAGATCCGCGCCAGCGCCGCCATGGCCAGGGTCACGGACCCGCACAGCATGGCGTCGGTCTTCGCGATGCCCGCCTCGGTCGACAGCAGGAAGCAGGCCCCCAGCATGGCCCCCGCCAGGAAGCCCGCCCGCTGTCCGAACATCGCCGCCCCGGCCCAGGCCACGGCCGCCGCCGCCAGCATGGCCCCGAGGATCGAGGGGATCCGGTACGGCTGGATATCCCGGTTCTCGACGCTGGAGGTCACCGCCACCGCCGCCGCCTGCATCCAGTAGATGCCCACCGGCTTCTTCCAGCGCGGCTCGTCCTGGAAGCGTATGTCGACGTAGTCGCCGCTCTCCATCATCTGCGACGTCGCCTGGGCGTAGCGGCTCTCGTCGCGGTCCAGCGGCGGCAGCAGCGCCAGCACCGGCAGTCCGGCCAGCAGGGCGACCAGGGCCGCCATCAACGGGCCCCGCCAGCCGGCGATGAATCGGTCGAGGTCGGGGCGCGTCATGTTCATCTACCTAACACGCCGCCTCGCCGCGCGTCAGCCGTCCCTCCCCCCGCTCACCGAAACCGGCTAGACAGCCTTCATGAGCGAGCCGACCCCCGACATCTCCGTCGTCGTCCCCGTCCATGACGAGGAGGGCGCCGCCGGCCCCTTGGCGCGGGAAATCGCCGCCGCCTTCACGGGCCGCTCCTACGAGATGATCTTCGTCGACGACGCCTCTCGCGACGGCACCTTGGCCGAACTGCGCGCCCTGATGGCCGAGCTGCCGGCCCTGCGCGTGCTCGCCCACGCCTCGAACGCCGGCCAGAGCCGCGCCGTGCGCACCGGCGTGCTGGCCGCCCGCGCCCCCATCGTGGTCACCCTCGACGGCGACGGCCAGAACCCGCCGGCCGACGCCCCCCGCCTGGCCGACCTGCTGAGGGACTCGCCGCCCCAGGTCGCCCTCGTCGGCGGCGTGCGCGCCAGACGCCAGGACACCGGCGCCAAGCGCTGGGCCTCGCTCTGGGCCAACCGAATCCGCAAGCGCCTGCTCGCCGACGACGCCGACGACACCGGCTGCGGGCTCAAGGCCTTCCGCCGCGACGTCTTCCTGCGCCTGCCCTATTTCGATCACCTGCACCGCTACCTGCCGGCCCTGGTGATCCGCGAGGGCTACGAGAACCGCTATCTCGACGTCGACCACCGCCACC
>JAEZIH010000277.1 GCA_023416055.1 Pseudomonadota bacterium
CCTTGTGGACGCGGGCGTTGTAGAGCCGCCAGAGCTCGGGGCGCTGGGCCTTGGGGTCCCAGACGTGGGTGCGGCTGCGGAAGGAGAAGATGCGCTCCTTGGCGCGGCTCTTCTCCTCGTCGCGGCGAGCGCCGCCGAAGGCCGCGTCGAAGCCGCCGTGCTCCAGCGCCTGCTTCAGGCCCTGGGTCTTCCAGAGATCGGTGTGGACGGTCGGGCCGTGGTCGAAGGGGTTGATCCCTCGCGCCTCGGCCTCGGGATTGCGCCAGACCTTCAGCTCCATGCCGGCCAGGGCGGCGGCGCGGTCGCGGTAGGCGTACATCTCACGGAACTTCCACGCCGTATCGATATGCAGCAGGGGGAAGGGCGGCGGGGCCGGGAAGAAGGCCTTGCGAGCCAGGTGCAGCATGACCGCCGAGTCCTTGCCCGCCGAGAACAGCATCACCGGACGGGCGCACTGGGCCGCGACCTCGCGGATGATCTCGATGGATTCGGCCTCCAGCTGATCGAGATAGCGGTCGTCGGGCAGGGGCAAGGCGGGGATCCGGCTGGTGGCCGCGCGACCCTGACCGAGCGGGGCCGCAGGATCAAGCGGTCAGGCGGGGACGACGGCGGTGGTCTCGATCTCGATGCGGGCGGCGTCTTCGATCAGGCCCTTGACCTCGACCACGGCCATGGCCGGGTAGCAGGCGCCGATGCGCTCGCGCCAGATGGCGCCGATGTCCCGCTGGGCGGCGAGGTATTCGGCCTTGTCGACGATGTACCAGGTCATGCGCACGATGTGCTCGGGCCCGGCGCCCGCCTCCGCGAGGACGGCGAGGGTGTTGTCGAGGGTCTGGCGGAACTGGGCGGCGAAGCCGTCGGGGAAGGCCCCGGCGGTGTCCCAGCCGATCTGGCCGGCTACGAAGACCAGCCGGCCCGACGCCTCGATCCCGTTGGAATAGCCCTTCGGTCGGGGCCAGCCCTCGGGCAGCAGGACGCGGTTCATGGCTGGGTCTCCAGGAAGGGGGCGATGCGGGCGCGCAGGGCCTCGGGCCAGGGCTCGGGCTTCAGCGAGGCGCCGACGTGGACGATGGTCTGGCTCGCCTCGAAGCGCAGCTGGCCGCCGCAAGAGATGCGATGGCGCAGGGCGCAGGAGGCGCCGCCGAGGCTGGTGACGGTCAGGGCGAAGTCGAGTTCGTCCTCCAGCCGCGAGGGGGCGACGAAGCGCGCCTCGACCGCGGCGGTGGGCACGCTGGCGCCGCGCTCGAGGTGAAGCTCGCGGAAGGAGAGGCCGAGCGGGCCCGCGAACCAGTCCTCGACCACGCCGTTCAGCATCTCGAAATAGCGCGGGAAGAAAACGATGCCGGCGGCGTCGCAGTCGGCGAAGCGCACTTTTCGGGCGGCAGTAAAGACCTCGCCGCTCATGCGCCGTCCTTGAGCCGGAAGCGCTGCAGCTTGCCGGTCTGGGTCCTGGGCAGGGCGTCGACGAAGTCGAGGGCGCGCGGGTATTTGTAGGGCGCGATGACGCCCTTCACATGCGCCTGCAGCTCGCAGCGCAGGGCGTCGGACGAGGCGTGGCCGGAGTTGAGGACGACGAAGGCCTTGACGATCTGGCCGCGCTCCTCATCAGGGACGCCGATGACGGCAGCCTCGGCCACGGCGGGATGGCCCAGCAGGGCGTTCTCCACCTCGGGCGCGCCTATGTTGTAGCCGGACGAAATGATCATGTCGTCGGCGCGGGCGACGAACCAGAAATATCCTTCCTCATCCAGCCGGTAGACGTCCCCGGTCAGGTTCCAGCCGTGCTGGACGTAGGCGGACTGGCGCGCGTCGTCGAGGTAGCGGCAGCCGGTCGGGCCGCGCACGGCGAGGCGGCCGGTCGAGCCCGGCGGCAGGGGCCGGCCGTCGTTGTCGAGCAGGCAGGCCTCATAGCCCGGCACGGCCTTGCCGGTGGAGCCCGGGCGGATGTCGTCGCCGGCGGCGGAGATGAAGATGTGGATCATCTCGGTCGAGCCGATGCCGTCGATGATGCGCACCCCGGTGGCCGCATGCCAGGCGTCGGAGGTGGCGGCGGGCAGGGTCTCGCCGGCCGAGACGCAGGTGCGCAGCGACGACAGGTCGTGCTGGTCGGCCAGCTTGAGCAGGGCGCGGTAGCCGGTGGGGGCGGTGAACATGGCCGTCGCGCGATGGCGGGCGATGGTCTCGGCGAGCGCCTCGAAGCCGGGCTTGGGTGCGAAGGCGGTCGCGGCGCCGGCGCTGGCCGGGAAGACCACCAGGCCGCCGAGGCCGAAGGTGAAGGCGATCGGCGGGGTGCCGACGACGATGTCGCCGGGGCCGAGGTCCAGCGTGTGCCGCGCGAAGGTGTCCGCCATGGCGAGGATGTCGCGATGGAAGTGGACGCAGCCCTTGGGCTTGCCTGTGGTGCCGGAGGTGAAGGCGATCAGGGCGGGGTCTTCGGCGGCCGTGTCGACGGCGTCGAAGCCGGTTCCGGGCGGCAGCGCCATGGCGGCGGCCTGCAGTTCGGACGAGGTCATCACGTGCGTCAGCGTCGGCGACTTGGCGCGGGCCTCGGCGACGGGCTCGGCGAGCACGTCATAGACGAGGGCGTGGCTGATCTGCGCCTTGTCGATGACGATGGCCAGTTCGGCGGCGCGGAGCATGGGCATGGTGGCGCAGACGACGCCGCCGGCCTTGAGGACGGCGAACCAGGCGAGCACGGTCCACGCGCTGTTCGGCCCGTGCAGCAGGACGCGGTTGCCGGGGACCAGGCCCATCTGCTCGACCAGCACCTTCGCCATGCGGCTGGAGATCAGGTCGACGCGCCGCCAGCTGAACTCGTGGTCGAAGTCGATCAGGGCGCGGCCGTCGGGACCGGCGGCCTCGACGGCGCGGCGGAGCAGTTCGACGCCGGCGTTCAGCCGCGGCGGGTACTGCAGCTCGGGCAGGTCGAAGAGAAAGCGCGGCTGCTGCTCCGGCGGCGGCAGATGGTCGAGGACGAAGCGGTCCAGATGGGCGGTGATCTCCATCAGCGGCCCTCCTGCAACGCCGCGAGCGCCTGGCGGCCGATGACGATCTTTTGCACCTCCGAGGCCCCCTCGTAGATGCGCAGGGCCCGGATCTCCCGATACAGCCGCTCGACCGGATTGCCGGAGACGACGCCGAGGCCGCCGAACAGCTGGACCGCGGCGTCGATGACCTGCTGGGCCTCGTCAGTGGCGTAGAGCTTGGCCATGGCCGCTTCGCGGGTGACGCGCGGCGCGCCTTGGTCCTTCAACCAGGCGGCGCGGTAGATCAGCAGGGCCGAGGCGTCGATCTTCAGCGCCATCTCGGCCAGCGAGGCCTGGACCAGCTGCAGGTCGGCCATGGGCGCGCCGAACAGGTTGCGCGTGGTCGCGCGGGCCGCGGCCTCGTCGAAGGCGCGGCGGGCGAAGCCCAGCGCCGCCGCGGCGACGGTGGAGCGGAAGACGTCCAGCGTGGCCATGGCGATGCGGAAGCCCTCGCCGGGCCGGCCCAGCAGGCGGTCGCCGTCGAGGCGGCACTGGTTGAAGCGGATGGTGGCCAGCGGGTGGGGCGCCATCAGGGGGATGCGCTCGACCACCTCGAAGCCCGGCGCGTCGGCGTCGACGACGAAGGCGCTGATGCCCTTCGAGCCCGGCTCGCCGGTGCGGGCGAAGACGACGTAGCGGTCGGCGAGGCCGCCGTTGGAGATGAAGGTCTTGGTTCCGTCGAGGACCCAGTCGTCGCCCTCCTTGCGGGCCGCGGTCGACAGGGCGGCGACATCGGAGCCGGCCTCGGGTTCGGACAGGGCGAAGGCGGCGATGGTCTCGCCGGCCGCCACGCCCGGCAGCCAGCGGGCCTTCTGTTCCTCCGTGCCGAACAGGCTGATCGGGCCCGAGCCGAGACCCTGCATGGCGAAGACGAAATCGGCGAGGCCGGACCGCCGCGCCAGCGTCTCGCGGGTCAGGCACAGGGTGCGCGCGTCGAGGCCGCCGTCGGCGTCAGGCACGGCGTTGTTCAGCCAGCCGCCCTCGGCGAGGGCCTTCAGGATGGTGCGGCAGTCGCCGTCGAGGTCCTGGTCGCCGTGCAGGCCGAGGGCGTCCGTGCGGTCGGCCCAGGCCTCCAGATCGCGGGCGAAGGCGCGGTGGCGGTCGTCGAAGAAGGGCCAGTCGA